>WRCZ01000436.1 GCA_009783685.1 Actinomycetes bacterium | reverse complement strand
GGCACCAGGCGTTCGCCGGCCCGCAGCGCGACCTCGTCCTCCTCGCCGGGCCGCAGCAACTCGTCGGCGAGGGCGCCGGTTTCGCCGTCGTCCGGGTCGAGGTCGACGCTCCCGCCCCACAGCGCGGACTGCTCCAGCGCGGCCACCTTGCCGAGGCCGACGAGCATGCCGCCGGCCAGGCCGCCGGCCTCGTCCTTCTCCCCCGCGGCCTGGGCGCCGCGGGTGACCAGCCACAGCCGCGGCGGGCCGTCCGGTCCGGCGGCGGAGCCGTCGGCGAGCGCCTGGAGCAGGTGGATCGCGGTCTCCGGGCCGGTGACGCGGGCCCGGGCGAGGTCGGCGGCGGTGGCCGCGTCGCCCGGGGGCACGTCGAGCGAGGCCAGGTGCACCACGCGGTCCAGCGGGGCGTGTTCGGCGAGCAGGGCGCGCAGCCGCGCGCCGTCGCCGGCGGGCACCGTCCCGGAACCGTCCGCCTGCCCGCCGTCGGGGACGAGCCGGACGGTGACGACGGTGCCGCCGCGGGCCGTGAGGCGGGCGGCCAGGTCCTCGGCGACGCCGCCGGAGTCGGCGAGCAGCAGGGTGCGGCCGGCCGGGACCTCGTCGTCGGCGGCCGCGGCCGGGGCCTGCTCCCACCGGACGGTGTAGCGCACGGTGTCCCCGGTCAGGTCCGCGGCGCCGGTGGCCGGCCCGGTGCCCGGTCCGGCGAGTCCGGTGGCACCGGCCTCGGCGAGCGGGAAGGCCAGCGGACGGCGCTGGAAGGCGTAGGTGGGCAGGGGGACATGGCGCGGGGTGGAGGGGCCGTGCAGGGCCGCGAGGTCGACGGGGGCGCCCCAGGCGAAGAGGCGGCCGAGGCTGTCCAGGATCTGCGCGCTCTCCTGCGTGCCGCGGCGCAGCGAGGGCAGCCACAGCAGGCCCTGGTCGGGCAGGGCCCGGCTGCCGAGGCCCAGCAGGGTGCGTCCGGGGCCGACCTCGACGAACGCGCCCGCACCGGACCCGGCGAGGGCCAGCATGCCCTGGTGGAAGCGGACCGGCTGCCGGGCGTGCCGTACCCAGTAGGCGGGGTCGGCGAGGGTGGCGCGGTCCAGCTTCTCGCCGGTGAGGTTGGAGTACACCGGGACGAGCGGCTCGCGGAACTCCACGGCGGCGGCGGCCTCCTGGAGCGGGGCCAGCACCGGGTCGAGCAGCGGGGAGTGGAAGGCGTGGGAGACGGCGAGGCGGCGGCCCTTGGTGCCGCCGGCGGCGAGTTCGGCGGCGATCTCCTCGATGGCGCCGGCCTCGCCGGACAGCACCGTGTCCTGGGGGCCGTTGACGGCGGCCAGCGACACCCGGTCGGTACGCCCGCCGACGGCGCGCACGGCGGCCTCCTCGTCGAGCGGCACGGCGAGCATCGCGCCGGGGGTCCGCACGCCGTCCATCAGCCGGCCGCGGAGCGCGATCAGCCGCAGCGCGTCGGCGAGTTCGACGGCGCCGGCGACGCACACCGCCGCGTACTCCCCCACGCTGTGCCCGATCAGGGCGGCCGGCCGCACACCCCACGAGCGCCACAGCTCGGCCAGCGCGTACTCGACGGCGAACAGGGCCGGCTGGGTCCAGGCGGTGCGGCCCAGCTCGGCGCCGTCGGTGTCGAACACCACGTCCAGCAGCGGCCGTTCGGCCTCGGGGGCGAGCAGTTCCGCGCAGCGGTCGAGCGCCTCACGGAAGACCGGCTCGGCGTCGTACAGTTGCCGGCCCATGCCGGCGAACTGCGCGCCCTGGCCGGGGAAGAGGAACGCGGTCCTGGCGCGTTGCGCGCGCAGCGCCCGGCGCGGCGCGGGGCCCTCACCCGAGGCGAAGGCCCGTAGCCGGCCGGCGAGTTCGGGAACGTCCGCCGCGGTGAAGGCCGTGCGGACCTGCTGCGCGGCGCGCCCGGTGGCGGCGGTACGGGCGACGGCGGGCAGCGCGGTGTCCGGGTGGGCGTCGAGGTGGTCGGCCCAACGGCCCGCGAGGGCCCGCAGCGCGTCCTCGCCCCGGGCGGAGGCGACGACGAGTTCGGCCGGGCGGGCGGGGGCGTCCCCGGCCGGTGCCGCGGCGGCCGGCGGCTCCTCGACGAGCAGGTGGACGTTGGTGCCGCTGGCGCCGAAGGAGCTCAGCCCGGCCACGCGCGGCTGCCCGTCGGACGGCCAGGCGGTGTGCCCGGCGGCGACGGCCAGGTGCAGCCGGTCCCAGGCGACGTTGGGGTTGGGGGTGCGGAAGTGCAGGCTGGCCGGGACCTCGCCGTGCCGGACCGCGAGCACCGTCTTGATCAGCCCGGCGATGCCGGCGGCGGCCTCCAGGTGGCCGATGTTGGTCTTCACCGAGCCGATCAGCAGCGGCCGTCCGTCCGGCCGCCCCTGGCCCAGGACCTGCTCCAGGCTGCGCAGTTCGATGGGGTCGCCGAGCGGGGTGCCGGTGCCGTGGGTCTCCACGTAGCCGACCCGCTCGGCGGGCAGCCCGGCGTCCTCCAGCGCGGCCCTGATCACGTCCTGCTGGGCCTGGGCGCTGGGCACGGAGATGCCGCTGGCGTGGCCGTCGTGGTTGACGGCGCCGCCGCGGATCACGGCCAGCACCCGGTCGCCGTCGGCGACCGCGTCGGACAGCCGCTTGAGGACCACGACACCGCAGCCCTCGCCGCGCCCGTAGCCGTCGGCCGCGGCGTCGAACGCCTTGCAGCGCCCGTCGCGGGCGACCGCGCCGGCCTTGCTGACCAGCACGAAGCCGTAGGGCGACAGGATGACGTTCACGCCGCCGGCCAGGGCCAGGTCGACCTCGCCGAGCCGGAGCGACTGGCAGGCCTGGCGGACCGCGAGCAGCGAGGACGAGCAGGCGGTGTCGACGACCTGGGCGGGGCCGCGCAGGCCGAAGGTGTGGGCGATCCGGCCGGCGATGAAGCTGTTCTCGCCGAGGATCTGGTAGGCGTCGATGCCCTCGGGCGCGCCGAACTGCTGGCGCATGCGCACGTAGTCGCCGGTGCTGGCGCCCATGAACACCCCGGTGCGGGAGCCGTCGAGGCCGTCCGGCGGCAGCCCGGCGTCCTCCAGGGCCTGCCAGGCGACCTCCAGGGCGATGCGCTGCTGCGGGTCCATGCCGGTGGCCTCGGCGGGCGTGATGCCGAACAGCCCGGCGTCGAAGGTGTCGACGCGGTCCAGGAACCCGCCGTCCAGGACGTAGGCGGTGGCCGGCGTGTCCGGGTCCGGGTCGAAGTACGGGGCGGTGTCCCAGCGGTCGGCGGGGAACGGGCCGACGGCGTCGACGCCCTGGCTCAGCATCCGCCACATGGCCTCGGGCGAGTCGGCGCCGCCGGGGAAGCGGCAGCCGATGCCCACGACGGCGATCGGGGCGCGCAGGGCGGCGCGCTGGTCCTCGACCATCGCGCGCAGCTTTGCCACGGTCCGCCCGGCCTGGGCGAGCAGGGCACGCACGTCGCCGCCGGCTGCGGCGGTGGGCTGGTTCATCGCTCCTCCTGCTCGAACAGCTCGGTGACGGCTGCCAGTTCGGCGTCCAGCCGGGCGGCCAGCTCGTCCAGGTCGGCGGGGTCGGTGCCGTCGTCGGCGCCGGTGCCGGCCGGGCCGCCGGCGTGGGTGCCGTCGTCGGTGCCGGTGCCCGGGCCGGCCGGCCCGCCGGCCGCCGCTGCGGACGGGGCCGTGGCCGCCGCCGCGGCCTTGGCGGACGGGGTGGTCGCGCTGCCGGAGGGTGAGCAGCCACCTGTTGTGAGACCTCCGGCAGCGCGGTCGAGGGGGCCGCCGGCGGCGGGCGGGGCGTCGTCCGCGCCCGCCACCTCGGCGGCCAGGAAGGCGGCGAGCGCCTGCCCGTTGGGGTGTTCGAAGGCCAGCGTCGCCGGCAGCGGGCAGCCGAACCGGCGCTCCAGCCTGACCTTCATCTCCAGGGCCGTGATGGAGTTCAGCCCGAGCTCGAAGAAGCCCTGCCGCGGCTCCAGTTCGTCCGGCCCGTCCAGGCCGAGCACCACCGCGACCTCCTCAAGGACGCAGTCGAGCACCAGGTCGGCGCGGGCCTCCCCGGACAGCGTGCGCAGCTTGTCCAGCAGCGCGTCGGCGTCGCCGGGCGCGGACTGCTCCCGCTCGGCCAGCACGTCGAACAGCGGGAACGGCAGCGCCTGCCGGTAGAGCGGCAGCAGCAACCCCCAGTCGACGTCGGCGACCTCGACGGCGTCCGGGCCGAACGCGGCGACCCGGTCGAGGAGTTCGCGGGCCGCGGCGGTGGCGAACGGGGTCATGCCGCTGCGGGTCAGCCGCTGGGCGCTGTCCCGGTCGAGCAGGCCGACGTCGCCCCACGGCGCCCAGGCGACGGAGGTGGCGGGCAGCCCGCGGGACCTGCGGTGGGCGACGAGCGCGGTGAGCACGGCGTCCACCGGGGCCTGCGCTCCGGCGCCGATGGCGCCCCAGCTGCCGGCCACGGTGCTCCACACCTGGAACAGGTCCGGGTCCGTGCCGGTCTCCCGGCACGCCTGGTGCAGCAGCCACGCACCGCTCGCGCGGTCGGTGAGCGCCGCCTCCAGGTCGCGGGCGCCGGGCGGGCCGCCGGCCGGCAGGTTCCAGCCGGCGCCCAGCCACACGATGCCGCCGACCGGGCAGCCGGCGGCCGCCTGGTCCTCCATCAGTTGCCGTGCGTGCGCGGGCCCCTCGATCAGCGGGACGCTCAGCACCTCCCCGGCGCCGCGGTCGGTGAGCCACCCGGCGACCTGCTCGGCGAGCGGGCCGCCGCAGCCCGCGACGAGGTAGGCGCGCCCGGCGTCCAGCCGCACCGGCGCGAACAGCGCGGGGGCGGCGGGGGCGGGCAGCACCCGTGCGGCGAGCCGCCGTCCGGAGCGCAGCGCGAGCCGGTCCTCCGCGGGCTCGCCGCCCGCGGTCAGGCGCCGGTCGAGTTCGGCGAGGACGGCGTCGGCGTCGGCCGCGGGGCCCGGGGACAGCGGGTCCACGTCGAGCGCCCCGCCCCAGGCGGCGGGCTGCTCCACACCGGCCACCACCGCCGCCTGGCGCAGCGCGGCCTGCGCGGGGGCCGGCTCCTCCAGGTCGTCCACGGCCACGGCGCCGCGGGTCACCCACCACACGCGGGCGCCGGCGCCGGCCGCCGCCACGGCGGCGGTGGCGTCCGCCGCCGCGGCGCACGCTCCGGCGACCTCCGCCGGGTCGGGCGCGCCCGAGGGCAGGTCGAGCCCGGACAGGTGCAGCACGGCGGCGCAACCGGGCCCGGCCGCCAGGTCCTTGAGCACGGCGGCGAGCCGCTCGCGCAGCCCGTCCGCCGGGCCGGGGGCCAGGAGGCGGACGGGTGTCCCGCGCCGCTCCAGCGTGCCGGCGAGCGCGTCGGCGACGCCGGAGGCGTCCGCGACGAGCAGGACCGCGCCGGAGGCGGGCGTGGCGGCGCCGGACGTTGCAGCCCCGGGCGTGGCGGCGCCGGAGCCGGGCGTGGCAGCGCCGGACGCGGCCGGGGCCGGCGGAGCGCCGGGCGGGCCTGCCGCGGGCACCACGG
>WRCZ01000435.1 GCA_009783685.1 Actinomycetes bacterium | reverse complement strand
TCGCGGTTCCTGTCGATGGTGCTGCGGCACCGGCCGGAGACGGTCGGCATCACGCTCGACGAGGGCGGCTGGGTGGACGTGGACAGGCTGATCGCCGCCTGCGCCGCCGCCGGCCGCCGCTTCTCGCGGGCGGACCTCGACCACGTGGTGGCGACCAACAACAAGCGGCGGTTCGCCTACTCCGCGGACGGCCGGCGGATCCGGGCCAGCCAGGGCCACTCGGTCGAGGTGGACCTGGGCCTGAGCGCCGCCACGCCGCCCGACGTGCTGTACCACGGCACCGCCTCGGCCACCGTGGCGGCGATCCTGCGCGAGGGGCTGCGGCCCATGAACCGGCAGGACGTCCACCTGTCGGCGGACCGGGAGACGGCCGTGCGGGTGGGGGCGCGGCACGGCCGTCCGGTGGTGCTGGAGGTGGACGCGGCGGGCCTGGCCGCCGCGGGCCACACCTTCCGGGTGAGCGCCAACGGGGTGTGGCTGACCGATCGCGTCCCGCCCGAGCGGCTGCGGGTGCTGCCGCCGCGGTAGGTCGGGCCCGGCTCGGGACAGGCCGGGCCGGGCTCAGGCCAGTTCGGTCAGGCCGGGCCCGGCTCGGTCAGGCCCGCTCACGCCCGCTCCGCCGGCCGCCTCCTGCCCTTGTAGGCCCGCCACATCGCGTCGCCCAGGGCGACCAGCACGATCGCGCCGATCAGTTGGAGGGCGTGCCGGGTCCAGTCGAAGCCCCTGGTGTCACGGACGCCGAGCCAACCGGACACGCCGTTGCCGAGCGCGCTGCCGCCCATTCCGGCCAGCACCGTGAGCCACAGCGGGAGTGCCTGCTTGCCGGGCAGGATCGCCTTGGCGATCAGGCCGAGGACCAGGCCGACGACGATCGCCCACAACCACCCCATGTCGCTCGCCTCCTCCGGGCCGGGCGGCCGGGGCCCGGCGATGGTCCCGCCAGTCTGCGGCCGTCCGGGCTACCCCGCACGCCGGAGGTGGCCGGATGGCGGCCCCCACCCTGCTGCGCGGGCGCGCCGCGGCGTAACGTAAGAGGTGCCGGGCCGGATGCTGTGACCGGCGATCAGCAGGGTCCGGTGATTCGAGCAGGCGGTGGGCGGGATGCACAAGCATGACGGACCGGAGGTCTTCAGGATCACCGGCGCTCGGACCGGCCTCACCGAGGACGTCAAGGCCCGGCAGCGCCGCTACATCATCTCCATGTCGATCAGGACCGTCTCGGTCATCCTGACCGTGATCCTGTGGAACGTGGAGCGGCCGCTGGCCTGGGCGACGCTCGTCCTGGGGCTGCTGCTGCCCTATGTTGCGGTGGTCTACGCCAACGCCGGCCGTGAGAACAAGCCGCCGGCGATGCCGACCGTGGTGATCCCGCCACCGGTGCGCGGGGCGCTCGAAGCCTCCCGGGTGGAGACGTCGTCCGAGCGCGCCGACTCCGACGCGGCACGGGACGATGCGGCGGATTCCGGAATGACGGACGCCGGTTGGGCGCGCACCGCTCCGTCGGACGCGGGGTGGGCGGAGACCGAGGCCCCCGAAGCGGAACGACAAGCGGCGGAACACCCCGAGGCCGAACGCTCTGCGTGACCGCTCGATCACCCCTGGACTGGACCTCTGGCAGCGGACGAGAACCTCAAGAAAAGCTCAGATCAATCATGGAGATACCTCTCCACGGCAGGCTGAGCGCGTGACATACTGCGTATCGCGCTCCGCATCCCCCGTCGGAGCGACGGACCGACGCCGGGCGGCTCCCCCCGTGGCTGCCCGGCGTCGCCATGTCTGGCGGGCGTTGTTTACTGGGCGTCGTGAACGACGAGACGCCGATCTGCTCGGCCAAGGACTGCCGCGCCCCCGCGGTGTGGGTGCTGGCCTGGAACAACCCGAAACTGCACACACCGGACCGCCGGAAGACCTGGCTCGCGTGCGACGAGCACCGTGAGCACCTGTCGTCCTTCCTGGGAATGCGCGGCTTCCTCAAGGACGTGGTGACGCTGGAGCAGTGGGAGCGGTCGGCCGCGCGGGACACCGCGACCGGCCGGGACGCGTCCGCGGGCCACGACACCTCGCCCGGTCAGGACGGGTCAGCCGCCGATCGCTGACATCGGCCGCTCGGGCTGCAGGAAGGCCGGGTCGTCCAGTCCGGAACCGGCCTTCTTCCCCCACATCGCCGCCTTCCACAACTCGGCGATCTCCGCGTCGTCGGCGCCCGAGCGCAGCGGACCGCGCAGGTCGGACTCCTCGCGGGCGAACAGGCAGTTGCGCACCTGTCCGTCGGCGGTGAGCCGGGTCCGGTCGCAGGCGCGGCAGAACGGCCGGGTGACCGAGCCGATGACCCCGACCCTGGCCGGGCCGCCGTCGACCACCCAGCGTTCGGCGGGTGCCGAACCGCGTGCGGAGCGGCCCTCGGGCCGCAGGTCGAAGCGGGACTGCAGGGCGGTGAGGATCTCCTCCGCGGTGACCATGTCGCTGCGCTGCCAGCCGTGCTGGGCGTCCAGCGGCATCTGCTCGATGAACCTCAGCTCGTAGGAGTGGTCCAGGGCCCACTGGAGGAGGTCGGGGGCCTCGTCGTCGTTGATCCCGCGCATCAGCACGGTGTTGACCTTGATCGGGTCGAGCCCGGCGGCGCGGGCCGCCTCCAGGCCGGCGATCACGTCGTGGTGCCGGTTGCGGCGGGTCAGCGTGTGGAAGACCTCGGGCCGCAGGGTGTCCAGGGAGACGTTGACCCGGTCCAGGCCCGCCTCTCTCAGGGCCTCGGCGGTCCTGCGCAGCGCGATGCCGTTGGTGGTGAGCGAGATCTTGGGCCGCGGCTCCAGGGCGGCGCACCGCTCGACGATGCCGACCAGGCCGGGCCGCAGCAGCGGCTCCCCGCCGGTGAACCGCACGTCCTTCACACCCAGGGTGGTGACGGCGATCCGCACCATGCGGACGATCTCGTCGTCGGTGAGCAGGTCGGGCTTGGCGAGCCACTGCAGGCCCTCTTCCGGCATGCAGTAGGTGCAGCGCAGGTTGCACCGGTCGGTGAGGGAGACTCGCAGATCGGTCGCCACACGGCCGTAGGTGTCGATGAGCACGGTCCCGCCTCCCTCCGGGCGCTGGTCGCGCCGCTCGGCTCGCCTCTTGCTCCCAGCCTAAGACCGGGCACCGTCATTCCGGCCGGTCCGGGGCTCCGGGCGCTCGCCGCAGCGTACGCGATGGAGGCCGCTCTGCAACAGTTTGTTGAAGGAGGACGGTCCAGGCCCTCCCATACGGCTTACCGAGGGTGCCCCCGCGCGCGGCCGGTCGTTGAACCGGACACCCTGCCCGCGCCCGCCCGATCGAGGTCCCGTCGTGACCGCCACGCCGCCTCCGCCGTCCGCCGCTCCCCCGCCGTCCGAGCCGCCGCGCCGGCCGGTCCGCAGGCCGTTCGGGAGCGTGGCCCTGCCGCACGCCGTGGCGGCGCCCCCGCCGCCGCTTCCGCCGGCGGCACGGACGCCGCGGCCGGCGCAGTGGACCGACGGCCGGGTGGTGCTGCCGCTGCTCAGCGTCTCCGCGCTGCGCGCCGCCCGCAGGGACGGCTGACCCGGATCCCCTTCAACGCCTCCCGCGCAACCGCCTCCCGTTCAGCCGGGTTCCGTGACGACCGCCCGGGGCCGGCCCGCACCCGCCGCAGCACCGCCGGCCTGACGCGCCGGCCCTGACGCGCCGGCCCGGACGGGCCGGCAGGACCGCCTGCCGTCTCAGGGCTTGACCAGCACCTTGAGCGCGGTGCGCTCGTCCATCGCGCGGTAGCCGTCCGGCACCCCGTCCAGGCCGACCGTCAGGTCGAACACCGGCGCCGGGTCGGTGCTGCCGTCGAGCACGCCCGGCAGCAGTTCCTCGATGTAGGAGCGGACCGGCGCGACGCCGCCGCGCAGCGCGATGTTGCGGTCGAACATGTCGCCGAGGTCCAGCCCGGTGCCGCTGCCGTGCGGCACGCCGACATAGCCGATCGCCCCGCCGTCGCGGGTGATGCCGACGGCCGTGCGCATCGACTGCTCGGTGCCGACCGCCTCGATGACGGCGTGCGCGCCCTGACCGCCGGTCAGTTCGCGGACCGCGGCGACCGCTTCCGCACCGCGGGCGGCGACCACGTCCGTCGCGCCGAACGTCCTGGCGATGTCGGTGCGGGCCTGGTGGCGGCCCAGCGCGATGATCCGCTCGGCGCCGAGGCGGCGGGCGGCGAGCACCCCGCACAGGCCCACCGCGCCGTCGCCGACGACGGCCACCGTGCTGCCGGGCCGCACCCCGGCGCCGATCGCCGCGTGGTGGCCGGTGCCGAACACGTCCGACAGCGCGAGCAGTCCGGTCAGCAGGTGGTCGTCGGAGAGCGCCTCGGCGGGCAGCCTGACCAGGGTGGCCTCGGCGTACGGGACGCGCACCGCCTCGCCCTGGCCGCCGTCCGACTGCCCCTGGTCCCCGATCGAGCCCCAGAAGCCGCCGTTGACGCACGAGGTGGTCAGGCCGTCGGCGCAGTAGTCGCACGTGCCGTCGGACCAGACGAAGGGGGCGACGACCAGGTCGCCGGGCCGCAGCCCGGTCACCTCGGCGCCGGTCTCCTCGACCACGCCCAGGAACTCGTGGCCGATCCGCTGGCCCGGCTTGCGCGCCGACTCCCCGCGGTACGCCCACAGGTCGCTGCCGCAGATGCAGGCCCTGACGACCCGCACCACCGCGTCGCCCGGCTGCCTGACCGCCGGGTCCGGCACCTCCTCCACGCGGATGTCGTGCGGGGCCTGGATGACGGTGGCGCGCATGCGGGGCTACTCCGTGGTCAGAGGGCGGGTGCGCGGCCGATCGGCCGGCGCCTCCCCACCGTACGCGCCGGCCGGCGGCGCCGCGCGTTCCGGTGCCGCCTGCACCGCGCGGACCAGGCAGAACTGGGCCGCCGCGTAGGTGAGCATGATCCACAGGTCGTGGCCGGGCGGCCGCGGCCAGTCCGCCAGTCCTGCCGCGATGAGCCCGTCGGAGAGCAGGAACAGCAGCCCGCCGGCCGCTCCCGTCCTGCCGAGCCCGAAGGCCCCCGCGGCCATGGCGGCGAGCAGCAGGCTGTAGCAGGCCACCGGCACCCGCATCCCGGCGTCGAGGCCGGGCCACAGCGCGGCGACGAGGGCCGCCCAGACCACCGCGTACCCGGCGCACCGCAGGCGGACGCGGGCGCCGCGGAAGGCGCCGCGCGCGGCGAACAGCTTCAGGTAGCAGACGTGTCCGGCGGCGAAGCAGCCCATGCCGAGCAGGAACGCCACCGTGCCGCCGATCTCCAGCAGCACGTCGCCGGCCCAGCCGCAGGCCAGCGCCCCGACCAGCAGTCGCGGCCCGCCACGGGCGGCGGCGAAGGCGGCGAGGGCGGGCATGAGCAGCGGCTTGGTGGCCAGCCGCAGCACGTCAATGCCCGCCCCGACGGCCACCAGGTGCAGCAGGACGAGGACCAGGAACGCCCCGAGCGCCGCCCCGGCGCGGGTGCGGATCACGCGGCGGACTCCCGGGCCACGGGCCCGCCGGGGTGCGCGGCG
>WRCZ01000434.1 GCA_009783685.1 Actinomycetes bacterium | reverse complement strand
GCAGCCCGGCCGCGAGCATCGCGATGACGTTGCCGAGGTTCGAGGACAGCACGATCCGCAGGTAGGTGCCGATGGTGGCGGTGCAGTGGCGCCCGGCGGCGATCGCGTGGTCAATGGCGGTCAGGTCCTTGTCCGCCAGCACGGTGTCGGCCGCGTCCCTGGTGACGTCGACCGCGTCGCTCGGGCACAGGCCCACGTCCGAGGCGTGCAGCGCCGGCAGGTCGTTGACGCCGTCGCCGAGGAAGCCGGTGACGTGTCCGGCCCGGCGCAGGGCGTGCACGATGCGCGCCTTGTGCTCGGGGGTGCAGCGGGCGAACACCGCGGTGCGTCCGGCGAGTTCGGTGAGCTGGTCGTCGGTGAGGGCGTCGATGCGGCCGGCGCTGACCACCTCGCCCGGGTCGAAGCCGAGGTCGCGGCAGACGCGCGCGGCCGTTCCCGGGTGGTCGCCGGTGACGACCTTCACCGCGACGCCGTGCCCGGCCAGGCCGGCCAGCGCCGCGGCCGCGGTCGGGGCGAGGGTGTCGCGCAGGGCGACGAACCCGACGAGGACCAGGCCGTGTTCGTCGGCGGTGCGGTAGCCGCCGAGGCGCGCGGGCCGCTCGTCCACGGCGACCGCGAGCAGCCGCAGCCCTTCCGCGGCGCGGGTCGCGGCCAGCGCGGACAGCCGCTCCCGCTCGTCCGCGTCCAGGGCCCGGTCGGCCGCGGGGCCGTGCGTGCCGTCCGGCGGGCGCGTCCTGACCCGGGTGCAGCGGTCGAGGACCGCCTCCACCGCGCCCTTGACCACCAGGGTGTGGCGGCCGCGGTGGCCGGGCCGGTGGACGACGGCGGTGGACAGCCGCCGGGCCGGGTCGAAGGGCAGCGCGGCGACGCCCTCCCAGTCCCCGGTGTCCGGTGACCACGCGTCCGCGTCGCCCGTGATGACCTCCCAGGCGACCGGCGCCGACGGGTCGGGCTCCGCCGCGGCGGCCGCGTCCGGCTCGTCCTCGGCTTCCTCGCGGCCGCCGGCCGCGGCGTCGAGGATGGCCTCGTCCAGGGTGTCGGGGGCCGGCAGGTCGGCGAGGTGCAGTGTCCACAGGCTGTTGACGGCGGCCCAGCGCAGCACGTCCGGGTCGTCCTGCCCGCCGGGGTCCCAGGCGGCCTCGACGACCGGCCGGTCCAGGGTGAGGGTGCCGGTCTTGTCGGTGCACAGGACGTCCATCGCGCCGAGGTTGTGCAGGGCCGGCAGCCACCGCACGATCACCCCGTGGTCGCGGGCCAGCGCGGCCGCCCGGCGGGCCAGGACCGTGGTGACCACCACCGGCAGCATCTCCGGGGTCAGCCCGACCGCCACCGCCACCGCGAACGGCAGCGTCTCCAGGCCCCGCCCGCGCACCGCCGCGTTGGCGATCAGCACCAGCGGCGGGGTGAGCAGCATGAAGCGGACGAGGATCCACGCGATGCCGTTCACCGCGCGGTCGAACGCCGACTCGCGCCGCCCGCCGCGCGGCCCGCGCCCGCCGTGGGCGCGGGCGAGCAGGGTGTGCGGGCCGGTCGCGGTGACGACCGCGGTGCCGCTGCCCGAGACGACGCTGCTGCCCTGGAAGCACAGGTGCGGTCGCTCGGCGTCCCCGGCGGCGGGCAGCGTGAGCGGCTCCTGCACGGGTGCCTTGGCGACCTCCGCCGACTCACCGGTCAACGCGGCCTGGCGCACGGTCAGGTGGTGGGCGCGCAGCAGCCTGGCGTCGGCGGGTACCACGTCGCCGGGCCCGAGCCGGATCACGTCGCCGGGCACCAGCAGCGCCACCGGCACCTCCCGCAGCCGCGGCGCGGACCCCGGCGCGGCCCGCCGCTGGACGGTGGCGGTCGCCGCGACGAGCTGCCGCAGGGCCGCGGCCGAGCGGTCGGCCCGGTGCTCGGCGCGGGTGCGCAGCACGCAACTGACCAGCACCAGCACGGTGATCACGCACGCCATGCCCCACGAGCCGACCAGCGAGGAGGCCACGCCCAGGCAGAGCAGGACCGTGGTGAACGGGTCGCGCACGGTGGCGGCGAAACGACGCGGCCAGGACGCGGGGCGCTGCCCGGGCACGGTGTTCTCACCGCACAGGGCGAGCCGCTCCTCCGCCTCCGGCTCGGTCAGCCCGCGCGGCCCGGTGCCGAGCCTGCGCAGCACCTCCAGGGAGCTGGCGTCCGCCAGGTCCTGGCCGGCGAGGGCGGCGGCGTGCGGGAGCACCCGGGGGCCGCCTGCCTCCGGGCTGTGCTCTGCGGTGGGACCCTCAGGCGCCCAGGCCACGGGCGTCCCGTGACACCGGGGGCCGGTGGGAGAGGGTGCCCTGGGCGGTCTCGTCACCGGCGAGCTGAGCGACCATCACCCGGACGACCGTCACCACGTCCGGGTCGTCGACGAGGTAGACCTGGCGCCGGCCCTCGCGGCGGGCGTGCACCAGCCCGGCCAGCTTCAGCTTCGCCAGGTGCTGGCTCACCGCGGGCAGCGTGGCGCCGACGCGCTCGGCGAGCCCGGTCACGTCGCAGTCGCCCTGGGCGAGGATCCACACGATGTGCAACCGCATCGGGGAGGCCAGGAGCCCGAAGGCGGCGGCCGCGCCCTGGAGCACTTCCGCACTGGGGTCGCCGAGCCGTTCGGCCGACCTCGTCACGTGAACCTCCCCTGGGGCGCCGCCTTGTCAGGGACAAGGGTACGCACCCCGGCTCGCCCCGGTCTCCCCCCTCCACCGCGCCCGCGGTCCCGGCCGCGGTTCGTCACGGCGTCGCAGTGAGGTTCTGATTCCGCCACAGAGTTGCATGCTTCAGCAATCACGCAACTCGACTCACTATGGTGGGCGGCACCGGGGGTGGACGACGGCATGCCCACCGCGGTCTGTCGATCAGCGTATCGGGGGCGGACGTGAACGACGGTCACGAGGACAGCACTTACCGGACCGAGTACGCCTCGGTCCTCGACGAGGCCCTGCACACCGAGGAGATCAGGCGGGCACTGCGGCTCGCCGAGGGGGTCTCCGGCGAGCCGGCGGGGCCGGGCACCGAACTGCTGCGGGCGCGCGCTTTGGCTGCCGCCGGCGACATCGCCGGTACGGCGGCCGCCGCCTACACCCGGTACGCCGCGCTGCGCGACGCGCAGCGGGCCGGCCGCCGGGGGGACGAGCGCGGGCGCGCGGGCCGCGGACGCGAGGAGTCGGCCGGGCCGGGGATCACCGCGACCCTCGCCGTCCTGGTGCCCATGCTCAGCGGTATCGCCGCTGTGGCGTTCCTCACGCTGGGGTTCGTGCTGCGGGCGGCCGGCAGCGGCCACCGCGTCACCACGTCGCTGACCGGTGTGGGCTTCACCATGGCCGCGGTGTTCGGTGTCTCGCTGCTGGTCGGCCTGGCCGGGCTGGTGCTCACCGCCCGCCGGGACGCCGCCGCGGCCCGCACCGCCCTGGAGGTCGCCGCGGCCCGCACCGCGTGGCGGCAGTCGCTGCTCACCGAGGGCGTGCTGCCGTACCTGCGCGCCTGCCTGGACGAGGACGCCCGCGCCGCGGGCCGGCCCCTGCCCAGCGCGGGGGTCAGCCTGGTCCGCAGGCGCCCGAAGCTCGGCTACACCAGTCCCGGCTTCGGTTCGGGCGGCGGTGTGAGCCTGGTCCGCCAGCGCCCCAAGCTCGGCTACACCAGCCCGGGTTTCAGCAGCCCGGCCGACGGCGGCTCGTCCGCGTCCGCCCGCTGACCGCCGGGCGGACCGGCAGGCGGACCAGCGGGCGTATCGCGGGCGGACCGGCCGAAGGTGATCTGTGAGATGCCCCACGTTGTGGTGGGGCATCCGCCTCAGGGGGTCGCCCAGTCCCAGGCGTACCGCAGCGGCGGCTCCCCGTGCTTGCGCCGGTAGACGTAGACCGCCGCGACCTGCACGTCCTGGCCCGGGTTCTCCAGGGGGCACTCGGCCGTGACCTGGAGCACGCGCGGCCGCCCGGACACCCTGATCCGGGTGCCGTCCGCCGGTCCGCCCTCCAGTTCAGCCGTCTCCCAGGCCACCGACAGTCCCCCTGCTTGCTCCAGTGCTTCGGACATGCCGAACACTTTAGAGGTTGCGTAATCCGGGAACCATCGAGTCCGCTCGCCCGTCTACGCGACTGTAGTCGCCGAGCCCCTGGGGCCCGGCCGACTCTCAGGGTGCCCACAGCGGCATGACCTACTCTTGCGCCGTCGCGCAAGTGTGACCTCAGGGGGCGGAGCCACCGCTTCGCCCGCCGTACGACTGGCACGCCTGACACGGGCTGCCCGGGCAAGGGAGTGGAGATGACGGAACCCTGGGGCGGCCCCGCCGGGCGGGCACCGCATGACCAGGCCCCTCGCACGCCGCGCCCGCGCACCGGCCCGGACGACGCCGGCATCGGCGTCCCGCCGCAGGGCGGCAGCGGGTACGGCTACGGCTACGGCGGTGGCTACGGCGGTCCCGACGACGGCGACCAGGGCGATGGCGACCACGGCTCCGACGCCCACCACAGTCCCGGCGAGGACTCCGGCCCGATACCCGGCGGCCGGGCCGCCCGCCGCAAGGCCGGGAAGCGCGGCAGCCGTCCCGGCCTGCGCAAGTTCCTGCGCATCGCGGCGATCTGCTGCGCGGTGCTGCTGCTGGCCACCGCGGGCGCGGGCTACTGGCTCTACCAGCACCTGAACGGCAACATCACCGCCGTCTCGCTGACCGACGGCGCCGGGAAGGACAGTGCGGGCCACGAGAAGGCCGACGCCTTCGGCCGCACGCCGATCAACCTCCTGGTGATGGGCAGCGACGGCCGCACCAGCGCCGAGGACTGCAAGCTCGGCGGCGGCTGCGCCAAGACCGGCGTGCAGACCGGCGAGAACGCCGACGTCGAGATGGTCGTGCACATCTCCGCCGACCGCTCCAACGCGACGGTGATGAGCATCCCGCGCGACACGATGACCGACATCCCGGCGTGCACCAACCCCACGACCCACACCTCCACGCCCGGCTACCACGGCATGATCAACAGCGCGCTGGGGTACGGGCAGGCGTGCCAGGTCGCCACCGTCCACAAGCTGACCGGCATACCCATCGACCACTTCATCCAGGTCGACTTCTCCGGCGTGGTCAAGATGTCCGACGCGGTCGGCGGCGTGCCGGTGTGCGTCGACAGCAACGTCTACGACACCTACTCGCACCTGAAGCTCTCCCAGGGCAACCACACCCTCAAGGGCGTGGCGGCGCTGGAGTTCCTGCGCTCGCGGCACGGCTTCGGCGACGGCAGCGACCTGGGCCGCACCTACGCCCAGCACCTCTACCTCAGCTCGCTGATCCGCAAGTTCAAGAGCGCCGGCACCCTCACCGACCCCAAGGCCGTCTACGACCTGGCGAACGCCGCCACCAAGGCGCTCACCGTCGACACCGGGCTGGGAAGCATCCGCAGACTCGTCGGCCTGGCCGACGGCCTCGACAAGGTGCCGTCGAAACGCATCACCTTCACGACCATGCAGACCGCGCCCGCGGCGAACGTCAGGAACCGGGTCGTCCCCGGCCCCGGAGCCGGCGCGCTGTTCCG
>WRCZ01000433.1 GCA_009783685.1 Actinomycetes bacterium | reverse complement strand
CGTCAACCAGACCGATGTCGGCTTCCTGACCATCGCCCCGGTCGGCCCGGACGTCCTGCGGGTGTCCACCGGCGAGTTCGGCGTCGAGCCGGTCGCCGACGACGTGCCGGTGGACGCCGCCGAACTGGAGGAGGCGGCGATACGGATCTCCGGTACCGGGCTGGGCGGCGGCACCGCCCGCTGGCTGGGCCGGTGGAACCCGCCGACCCGCCAGGCGGCGGCGTACCGCAGCGGCCGGGTGTTCCTGGCCGGCGACGCGGCGCACGTGCACTTCCCGCTGGGCGGGCAGGCGCTGAGCACCGGCGTCGAGGACGCGGTGAACCTCGGCTGGAAGCTCGCGGCGCACCTGGGCGGCTGGGCGCCGGAGGGCCTGCTCGACACCTACCACGCCGAGCGCCACCCGGTGGGCGAGCGGGCCTGCCGCACCACGCAGGCGCAGCTCGCCCTGCTGCACCCGATGGCGAAGGTGGAGCCGCTGCGCGAGATCCTCGCCGAGCTGTTCACGATCGAGGAGGTCAACGCGTACTTCGTGCGCATGGCCGGCGGTCTCGACGTGACCTACCCGATCCGCTACCCGGAGCAGGAGGACGACGCGGCGGTGCACCCGCTGCAGGGCAGCCGGCTCGGCGACGTCCCGCTGCCCGCGGAGGGGGTCTCGCTGGCCGGGCTGCTGCACGACGGCAAGGGGGTCCTGGTGGACTTCACGCCGTCGCGGGCGTACGCGGGGCAGGCCGCCGGGTGGGCGGAGCGGGTCGCGGTGACCGCGTCCGCTCCGGTGCCGCAGATCGAGGCGGCCGCGCTGCTGCTGCGCCCCGACGGCCGGGTGGCCTGGGCCGCCGGCGAGGCGGCGGGTGAGGACGCGGCGACGGGGCTGGGCGCGGCGCTGCGGGCCTGGTTCGGCGCGCCGGTGTAAACCTTGGTTGACAGATGCCATCTGTCAATGTAAGTTGACAGATGTGACTGAAGCGACCGATCTCGCCGCACGGGCGGGCGACAACGATCCCCGGGTCGGCCTGCGGGCCGTGGCCGCACTGCGGCGACTCCTGGACCAGTTGGAGTCCGTGCAGGTGCGCAACGCACGCAACCAGAACTGGTCGTGGCAGGAAATCGCCGACGACCTCGGAGTCAGCAGGCAGGCAGTGCACAAGAAGCACGGGAGGAATTGATGGTGCAGAAGCTCACCAGGAGCGCCCGTTCCGTGCTGCGGGCCGCCATGGAACGCTCGGAGCAGGCCGGCGCCCCCGGCATCAGGGCCGAGGACCTGCTTGTCCCCCTCTTCGACCGGCCGGACCTCGCGGCCGGCGCCGCGCTGGCGACGCTCGGCCTCACCGAGCGCCGCGGCTCGGTGGAGCAGGCGCTGGCCGACGCGGCCCGGCGCGGCGGCCTGTCGCAGACCGACGCGGAGGCGCTGGCCGGCATCGGCATCGACGTCTCGGAGGTGCTGGAGCGCACCGAACGGGCGCACGGCGAGGGCGCGCTGGCCGCGGGCGACATCACCAAGGACCGCTGGCGGCCGGAGTACCGGGCCTTCTCCGACGGCGCCAAGAAGGTGCTGGAGCGGGCGCTGCGCGAGGCCGCGGAGAACGGCGACAAGCAGATCGGGGACCAGCACCTGCTGCTGGCGCTGGCCACCCCGCCGGGCGTGGTCGCCGACGTGCTCGCCGAGCACGGCGCCGGCTACACCGAGATCCGCCGGGCCCTGGCGCGGCGCCCCGCCGCCTGAGACCCCCGTCCCCGCACCGACGCGCCGCCGGACCACCGGGATCACCCCGGAGGCCGGCGGCGCGTCGCGGTGCGGGACCGGACACGCCGCGGGGGTCGGACGGTCAGACGGACTTCTGGTAGGAGCGGAAGCTGAGGGTGGACAGCCAGACGGCGGCGACCCCGAGGGCGAGCAGCGCACCGCCGCGGCTGAGCACGTCACCCCAGTCCGGGTCCGCGGACATCGCCGAACGGCCTGCCACCAGGGCCCAGTTGATCGGGTTGAAGTCGGCGACGTGCCGCATCCAGGACGGCATCAGGGCCGGCGCCATGAACGCCGAGGACAGGAACGTCAGCGGGAGGAGCAGGAAGCTGTTGATGCCGATGATGCTCTCCCGCTGCCGCACCAGCATGCCCAGCGCGTTGGAGCAGGCGCCGAACACGGTGCCGAGCACGATCGACGCCACGACCAGGATCAGCAACCCGCCGATCCCGCCCGGGTAGTCCGCACCGCCGATCTTGCCGAGCAGCACGATCACCACGGACTGGATCGCCGTACTGATGCCCTGCTGCACCACGTTGGCGTTCATCAGCGCGGCCCGGCTCACCGGCGTGGTGAGGAAGCGGTTGAGCGTGCCGCGTTCGATCTCCTCCAACGTGCCCATGCCGGCCCACATGTTGGACGACACCGCGCTCATCACGACCACGCCGGGCACCAGGTAGTCCAGGTAGGAGCCGGTGCCGAAGCCCGGCAGCTCGACCACCTTCCGGAACAGCGAGCCGAACAGGAACAGCCAGATCACCGGCTGGATCAGGGTGATCACCAGGTACGCGGGCTGGCGCAGGATGGCGGTCAGCTGACGCTGCGTCATGAACCAGGTCTGGTTGAGGGTCGTGCTCATCGCGCGCCTCCGGACGTGCTCGCGGGAACGGGGGCGGGGACGGGTTCGGCGCCGCCGGGAGCTGCGTCCGCCTCGGCGAACCGGCGTCCCGCGTACCGCAGATAGACGTCGTCGAGGGAGGGCCGGGCCACGGTGACCGACGCCACCGCCGCGCCCTGCCGCTCCAGCGCGGCGAGCACGTGCGGGACGGCGGCCGGGCCGTCGTCGGCGCGGGCGCTCAACCGCCGCCCGTCCAGGGCCACCTCGCGGACGCCGGCGAACTCGCCGAGCGCGGTGCGGATGAGGGTGCCGTCGACGGCGTCGGGCGCCTCGCGCAGCTCCACGTGCACGGCGTCGCCGTGCAGTTCGCCCTTCAGCTCGTCGGGCGTGCCCTCGGCGACCACCCGGCCGCGGTCGACGATCGCGATCCGCTCGGCCAGCCGGTCGGCCTCCTCCAGGTAGTGGGTGGTGAGCAGGATGGTCAGTCCCTCGTCGCCGGCGAGCCGGCCGATCTCCTCCCACATGGCGGTGCGCGCCTCGGGGTCGAGTCCGGTGGTCGGCTCGTCCAGGAACAGCACCTGCGGGCGGTGCACCAGGCCGAGGGCGACGTCGAGGCGCCGCTGCATGCCGCCGGAGTAGGTCTTCACCTGCCGGCCGCCGGCCTCCGCGAGGTCGAACCGCTCCAGCAGCTCGTCGACCCGCCGCGCCAGGCCGGCGCCGCGCAGCCCGTAGAGCCGGCCCTGGAGCAGCAGGTTCTCCCGGCCGGTGGCGACCGGGTCCGCACCCGAGCGCTGGGCGACGACGCCGATGGCCCGGCGCACCCGGTCCGGGTGGCGCAGCGCGTCGTGGCCGGCGACCACGGCGGTGCCGGAGTCGGGGCGGGCCAGGGTGGTGAGGATCTTGACGGTGGTGGACTTGCCGGCGCCGTTCGGGCCGAGCAGGCCGAAGACGGTGCCGGCGGCGACGGTGATCTCCATGCCGTCGAGGGCCCGGACGCCGCCGGGATAGGTCTTGGTCAGATCGCGCGCCTGGACGGCGGGCGCTGATGGGGTCATGGTCCCGTTCCTCCGCTGAGAGGTCGTGCCGGGCCGGCCGGAGAGGCCGGCGGGAGGAGCCGGGTTATCGTGGGTGTGCCGCACCTCGATCGCCCGACGCCCGCCACCCTTGGGTGTCCCGGTCGCTGGTTGGTGTCCCGGCGTCCGCTGTTGCCGCAGCGGACGCCGGTGTTTTTTCGTCGGGGCCCGTCCCGGGCCCGGTTCAGTGCTCGTCGTGCCGCGCCCGCCCTCCGCCGGTGTGCGTGCCGGACCGGTCCGCGTCGTCCTTGCCGCGGCCCTTGGCCGGTCCCCCGGCCTCGGCCACGGCCTTGTCGACCTGCTCCTGGAGCAGTTCCGACGCGTCGACGTCCCGGAAATCGTCCTCGAACCGCGCCCAGCGCTCGGGGACTTCGCCCGTCTCGTGCCAGCTGCGCCACTCCGGGGCACCCGGGAGCGTCCCGTCGACCAGTTCCTGGTGGAGCGAGCGCACCCAGCCGGCCTCGGCCTCGATCATGTGGAGTTGGTACTCGGTCTCGATCACGAACAGCCGGGGCAGTTCGGCGTCCAGACGCTCCAGGACGCCGTGCAGGGCTGCCGCCTGCACGTCCAGGGCCTGGACGCGCTCCTCCAGCAGCCCGGTCACCTCGTCCGGGTGCAGCGCGCCGACCAGCGAGAGCGCCGCCTCGAACGACGGGTACTCGCGGGCCGGTACGGCGACCAGGTCGGCGAGCCAGTCGTGCATCTCCACCTTGCCGGACTCGGTCAGCCCGTACAGCGTGCGCTCGGGCCGGTTGCCCTGCCGCTGGACGCCCGCGACCTCGACGAAGCCGTGCTTTTCGAGGTTCTGCACGACGGTGTAGAGGGAGCCGTAGTTGATCTTGATGCTGTTTTCCTTGCCGCGCTGGCGCAGCAACCGGGCGATCTCGTACGGGTGCATCGGGCGCTCGCCGAGGAACACCATGACCGCCAGGGCCAGGGGGTTGCTGAGCTTGCGGCGCTGGGGCACGGGCTTCGCCTCCTCGAACGCTCGCTGCCGTATATCCGTAGCCGAACATATCGCGAATATCGCGAGTGGGCAACCACGATGTATCGCGTTTATCGCGGGTCCGGATCCTGATCCGGGTCCTGATCCGGGTCCGGGTCCGGTGACGCGCCGGGCTCGGTCACTCGTCCTCGTCGTCGGGCCAGAGCTCGTCCGCGCGCAGGGCGAGGTCCTGGAGGACGTCAGCGGACGACACGTCCGTCCGTCCGGCGTCGTGGACGTCGGCGAGCGCCAGGAAGAGCAGCGAGAAGACGCCCGCGATCCGCTCGAAGACCGGGCCGAGCTGCTCGCTCAGGGCTTCGGACAGCTGGGCCGGGGTGAGTTCGGCCGGCAGCGCGAGGTCCGGCACCAGTTCGTTGAGCAGCACCCGCATGTTCTGGGCCGACAGGTCCTCGCGGTCCGGATCCTCCTCGAGGCGCGACCGAAGCTCTTTGGCTTCGGTGAGGATGCCGATGACGCGGCGCACGAAATCGCTGTCTCTCATGCCCGGAGACTACGGGGTCCCTTGCGGGAGCTCTCTCCGCCGCCGCCCGCGTCGCGCCCTCCTCCCTCCGCGTGCACCCGGGCACGCCCCCGGACCGCTCTGCCCGTCAAACGGCCTCGTCGCGCATTCCCCCTTGCGGGGTCCGGGCTCCCCCGCGGGGTGCTCTGCCGTGTGCGGGCCTCGCCCCGACCTGTCGCGCAGTTCCCCGCTCCCCTGGCGGGGTCCGGGGTGCCCCCGGGGGTGCTCTGCCGTCGCCCGGCATCGTCGTGGTTGTTCGCGCAGTTCCCCGCGCCCCTGGCGGGGGTCCGGGCTACCCCCGGGGGTGCTTTGCCGTCGCCCGGCATCGTCATGGTTGTTCGCGCAGTTCCCCGCGCCCCTGCGGGTTCCGGGGTGCCCCGCGGGGTGCTGTGCCG
>WRCZ01000432.1 GCA_009783685.1 Actinomycetes bacterium | reverse complement strand
GTGCGAATTCGCTGCTGGCCCCCGCGGGGCTTCTCGCAGTCGGTGAGTGTGGGGTGGTGGGCGGCCCGCCGTCCCCCGTGCGAATTCGCTGCTGGCCCCCGCGGGACTTCTCGCCGTCGGCGGCTGCGGGGTGGTGGGCGGCCCATTGTGCCGGTTGTGCGGGTGGGGTGGCGGGGGTCGGTGGGGCGGTTGTGGGGCTGGGTTGGCGGGTGGGGGCTGTTGGTGGGGAGGGGAGGGTATGGGAGAGTGCGGCGGGCTGTGGGGGGCTGACGGGAGGAGGGTCGGGATGACCGCGAGGAACGGACGGGTGTCGGTCGGGGCGGCGGCTGCGGCGGCCACCCGGGCGGCGTACCGGCAGTTGCGGCGGCGGCCGCCCGTGGAGGCCCGCATGTGGCAGCGGACCAACTACGCGGGGCGCGGCGTGGAGTTGTACGGCGGGCTGGCCGCCGCGGCCGGTGCGGCGACGGCGCTGGCCACCGCACGCGGCCTCAGTGTGCGCGCCCGGGCCGCGGCCGTCGGGGCCGCCCTGGCCGCGGGCGCCTGCGGCGCGTACGACGACCAGAAGGGCTCACCCGACGAGCGCGGGTTCCGCATGCACCTGGGCGCCCTGCGCGAGGGCCGCCTCACCTCGGGCGGCGTGAAGCTGCTCGGCATCGGCGCCGCGGGACTCGCCGCCGGGGTGCTGCTGAAGGCCCGCCCGCTGGACCAGCTGCTCGCCGGCGTCGTGATAGCCGGCACCGCGCACGCGGTGAACCTGGTCGACGTCGCCCCCGGCCGCGCCGCCAAGGCGGTCATTACCGTGGGTGCCCCCGGCCTGCTCCGCGCCGGAACCGGCGGGGTCCTGGCGGCGGCCCCCGTCGGCGCCGCGGCCGCCGTCCTCGGCGACGACCTGAGCGAGCGCACGATGCTCGGCGACGCCGGCGCGCACGCCCTGGGCGCGGCGCTCGGCGCGGCCATCGCCGCGGCCAACGGCCGCATCGGGCTGCTGCTGCACGCCGCCGCGCTCGTCGCGTTGACCGGAGCCGGCGACAGGATCTCCACCGACCAGCGGTTGTGGAATGCCCCCGGAGTACGGCACGTTGATGCCTGGGGCCGCGTGGCCCACCCGTACGGGTGACACCCGGGCCGGGTGAACGGGCGCGACGGCCCCCGTACGTGCAAAGCCATGGCCTCGGCCTGGCATCCTGGGACAGGCCGCCCGGCGGCCCCTGTTCCGCACCGCGCCGTCCCGGACGGCGCCGACCCCCGTACCCGAGTCAGGAGCCGTACCCCGCGTGAGCAGCACCGTGAACCCCGCCAAGGGGCAGCTGCACGCCGTGCACGTCCTGAGCACGGCGGCGGGCGCGCACGTCTGCTCGCTGGCCGGAGGACTGGTGGCGCGCGGCGTGGAGGTCACGGTCTGCGCGCCGGCCGCGACCGAGGCGGACTACGCGTTCTCCCGGACCGGCGCCCGGTTCGTGCCCGTCGACCTCGGCCGCCGCACCGCGGCCGACGCGCCCGCCGTGACCGCGCTGCGCGCGGTGTTCAGCGGCGCGGGCGTGGTGCACGCGCACGGCATGCGGGCCGGGCTGCTGGCCGCGCTCGCCCTCGGCGGACGGCGCACCCCGCTGGTGGTCACCTGGCACGGCACCGACCCGCCCGCCGACGACGGCCCCGGCGCGATGGTGCTGCGCTGGCTGGAACGGCGCTGGGTCCGCGGCGCCTCCGTGGTCCTCGGCGTCTCCTCCGACCTGGTGGACCGGGCCCGCCGGTACGGCGCCCACGACGTGCGGCTCGCGCCGCCGGCCGTGCCGCGCCCCGCCCGGCCGCCGCGCCCGCCCGCGGAAGGCGACCGGTACCGGCAGAAGACCCGGGCCGAATTCGGCGCCGTGGACCGGCCGTTGCTGCTCGCCGTCGGCCGGCTGGAACCGCAGAAGGGGTACGAGCTGCTGCTCGACGCGGCGACCCGCTGGGCGGGACTCGACCCCCGCCCGCTGGTGGCGATCGCCGGCGAGGGACCCCAACGGGGCTATCTGGACCGGCGGATCGAGGCCGAGCGGCTGCCGGTGCAGCTGCTCGGACGGCGCGACGACATCCTCGAACTGCTGTCCGCCGCCGACCTGGTGCTGCTGCCCAGCCGCTGGGAGGGCCGCGCCCTCATCGCGCAGGAGGCGCTGCACGCGGGAGTGCCGCTGGTGGCCACCTCGGTCGGGGGAACGCCCGAACTCGTGGGCGACGCCGCCGAACTGGTGCCGTACGGCGACCCCACCGCCTTCGCCCGCGCGGTGACCCGGCTGCTCGCCGACCCCGAACGCCGCACCGCGCTCGCGGTGGCAGGCCGCGCGCAGGCCGCGACCTGGCCCACCGAGGACGACACGGTGGCCCAGGTGCTCAGCGTCTACGACGAGTTGACGCAGTCCCGCTGACGCGTCCCGGTAACGCTTACGTTCCCGGACGCGTCCCGCGGTCCCGCCCTACGCGCGGAACGCCCCGCACGCGGTGAGCCGCAGCGCCGTGTCGATCAGCGGCACATGGCTGAACGCCTGCGGGAAGTTGCCCACCTGGCGCTGCCGCCGCGGATCCCACTCCTCCGCGAGCAGGCCCAGGTCGTTGCGCAGCGCGAGCAGCTTCTCGAACAGCCGCCGCGCCTCCTCCACCCGGCCGATCATCGCCAGGTCGTCGGCGAGCCAGAACGAGCAGGCCAGGAACGCCCCTTCGTCGCCGGGCAGCCCGTCCAGGTTCTGCTCGCCGCTGGCGTCGCTGCTGGAGGTGGGGTAGCGCAGCACGAAGCCGTCCTCGGTGGACAGCTCGCGCTGGATCGCCTCGATCGTGCCGATGACCCGCTTGTCGTCCGGCGG
Organism: Actinomycetes bacterium; assembly: GCA_009783685.1. Taxonomy (GTDB): domain Bacteria; phylum Actinomycetota; class Actinomycetes; order Streptomycetales; family Streptomycetaceae; genus Actinacidiphila. The sequence continues at coordinate 2,727 of WRCZ01000432.1, read as the reverse complement.
CAGGAAGCCCATCTGCGGGATCAGCAGCAGCGACGCGTCCAGCTCCTTCGAGCCGTACGACTGCGTGAAGGTGTTGCGCTCGCGGTCGTAGCCCTTCTCGCACACGTCGTAGTGGATCTCGTCGCGCAGGTCCCGCAGCCGCTCCAGCGGACCGTCCACCTCACCGGACTCGATGAGCTTGACCGTGCGGTCGACGGCCACCCAGGCCATCACCTTGGAGTGCACGAAGTGGCGGCGCGGGCCGCGCACCTCCCAGATGCCCTCGTCCGGCTCGTTCCAGTGCTTCTCCAGGTAGCGGATCAGCTTGAGCTGCAGGACGCTCGCGTAGTCGTTGCGGGCCAGGCCGGTCATGTGGCCCAGGTGCAGCGCCTCGGTGACCTCGCCGTACACGTCCAGCTGGAGCTGGTGCGCGGCGCCGTTGCCGATCCGCACCGGCGAGGAGTTCTCGTAGCCGGGCAGCCAGTGCAGCTCGTTCTCGCCCAGCTCGCGCTCGCCGGCGATGCCGTACATGATCTGCAGGTTCTCCGGGTCGCCGGCGACCGCGCGCAGCAGCCACTCGCGCCAGGCGCGGGCCTCCTCGCGGTAGCCGGTGCGCAGCAGCGAGGACAGGGTGATCGCCGCGTCCCGCAGCCAGGTGAAGCGGTAGTCCCAGTTGCGGACGCCGCCGATGTCCTCGGGCAACGATGTCGTGGGGGCGGCCACGATGCCGCCCGTCGGCGCGTACGTGAGGGCCTTCAGCGTGATCAGGGAGCGGACCACCGCCTCGCGGTACGGGCCGTTGTAGGTGCACTGCTCGACCCAGTCGCGCCAGAACTCCTCGGTGTTCGCCAGCGCCACCTCGGGCTCAGGCAGCGAGGGCTGCGGCTTGTGCGAGGGCTCCCAGCTGATGGTGAACGCCACCCGGTCGCCGGGGCTCACGGTGAACTCGGAGTAGGTCGTCAGGTCCTTGCCGTAGGTGTCCACCTCGGTGTCCAGCCACACGGAGTCGGGACCGGCCACGGCCACCGTCCGGTCGCCGACCTTGTGCACCCACGGCACCACCTGGCCGTAGGCGAACCGCATCCGCAGGCTGGAGCACATCGGCACCCGGCCGCTGACGCCCTCCACGATCCGGATCAGCTGCGGCGCGCCGTCGCGCGGCGGCATGAAATCGATCACCCTGACCGTGCCCCGACCGGTGTCCCACTCGGACTCCAGCACGAGTGAGTCGCCCCGGTAGCGGCGGCGGGTCGCCCGGGGCGGCTCCTGCCCCTCGCGGTGGGCGGGGCCGACCCGCCAGAACCCGTGCTCCTCGGTGCCGAGCAGGCCCGCGAAGACCGCGGGCGAGTCGAAACGCGGCAGGCACAGCCAGTCGACCGTGCCGTCGACGCAGACCAGGGCGGCGGTCTGCATGTCACCGATGAGTGCGTAGTCCTCGATACGCCCTGCCACGTGCAACTCCAGTCGAACACGGCGCCGCCCTCACACGGGACGGTCTTGCGGTCTGGGGGAATTTCAGATCTGGATCTGTGAACGAGCTCGGCGATCCGGGTGAGGGCGGGGTTGCTGCCGTGCCGGTCGGCTCGCGCAATGCGTCCGAGCAGAATACGTCGTCGCGGCGAGCGTTGCGCGCCTCTCGACGATCTTCGCTCGGCCTGTCGGGTGTACCCCGGGGGACCGCCTCGTGACGCGTCCCACCGCGTTCGCCCTGCTCGGCCGCGAACCCCGCACATCTTCTCCGCGGGGCTCGCACACCTCACTCATGAGCCTCTCACATTGCCGACACAAACCCATGATCAGCGAAAAGCCCCGGCGCCCGCGGGCAGCGCCTGCCATCGCCCGGCGCGGGCGCTGATACCCTGGTAGCCCGTGGGCCGGTGGGCTGAACCACTGAACCGCCGCGACGGCGCCCGGCAGGAGCGCCGTCCCGACCCTCACCTCGCGACCACGGGAGCCCCCTCTTGGCAAGTGCGCCGAAATTCGCGCCGAAATCCTCGACGACCAAGCACATCTTCGTCACCGGCGGGGTGGCCTCCTCGCTCGGCAAGGGGCTGACCGCCTCCAGCCTCGGCGCGCTGCTGAAGGCGCGCGGCCTGCGGGTCACCATGCAGAAGCTCGACCCGTACCTCAACGTGGACCCGGGCACCATGAACCCGTTCCAGCACGGTGAGGTGTTCGTCACGGACGACGGCGCCGAGACCGACCTGGACATCGGCCACTACGAGCGGTTCCTGGACGTGAACCTGGCCGGCTCGGCCAACGTCACCACCGGCCAGATCTACTCCTCGGTGATCGCCAAGGAGCGGCGCGGCGAGTACCTCGGCGACACCGTGCAGGTCATCCCGCACATCACCAACGAGATCAAGTCGCGGATCCGGCGGATGGCCACCGACGACGTGGACGTGGTGATCACCGAGGTCGGCGGCACCGTCGGCGACATCGAGTCGCTGCCCTTCCTGGAGTCGGTCCGCCAGGTGCGGCACGAGGTCGGCCGCGACAACGTCTTCGTGGTGCACATCTCCCTGCTCCCCTACATCGGGCCGTCCGGCGAGCTGAAGACCAAGCCCACCCAGCACTCGGTGGCGGCGCTGCGCAACATCGGCATCCAGCCCGACGCGATCGTGCTGCGCGCCGACCGGGACGTGCCGACCGCGATCAAGCGCAAGATCTCGCTGATGTGCGACGTCGACGAGGCCGCGGTCGTGGCCTGCCCCGACGCCCGCTCGATCTACGACATCCCGAAGGTCG
>WRCZ01000431.1 GCA_009783685.1 Actinomycetes bacterium | reverse complement strand
TGCTGTCCGCGCACCCCGGCGCCTGCCTGTTCGTCCGGGCTCGGCGTGCCCGCCCCGCCACTGCTGATGCCGTCCGTGTACCAGCCAACGCTTGCCCGTCGCCCGGGCTCGGCGAGTCCGCCCCGCTGCCGCTGATGCCGTCCATGCTCCCCGGCGGCGGACGCCGGCCGCGCACCCTGTCCGAGCAGCAGGTGGCGGGGATCGGCCGGTGCCGTCGGCCTGCGGGAACCCGTACGATGGCGGCATGTCCTTCCTCCGCCGCCGTAGTGCAGCCACGCCCACCGGCCCGGACTTCGACGTCCTCGCGATGGACCCCGGTGACTGGCCCGGCGACCTGGGTGCCGGGCTGCTGCCCGGCCCCGATGGCACCTGCCAGGGCATCTACCTGCGCTACGACCTGTTCGGCGGCCGCGGCCCCGCGATGCTGATCGGCAACCTGCCGCCCGGCTCGCCCGCCCGCGAGCTGGAGGACGGCCAGGTTCCGTTCGAGGTCGCCCAGCTGCTCGCCGCGCTCGGCAACGATGAGCCGGTCCAGGTGACCGAGATCGAGGACACCCCCGTGTGGCACGCCGACGGCCTGCTGGTGGTGCGCCGGATCAAGATCTCCGAGTCGCGGGTCGCCTGCGCGCAGTTCGACCGCAGCGACGGCGTGCAGGTGACCATTGCCACCTGGGACCGGCCCATCACCGACGACCTGTACCAGCTGCTGAAGCCGCTGCCCGCCGCCATGTTCCAGGCCGGCTGACCCGCACGGCGGAGCAGCCCCCACGGCGCACCAGGGGCGCCACCGGAGAGATCCGGTGGCGCCCCTGTTCCGTGCCGTCCCGCGCCGCGGACGACCGCGGTCAGCCGCGCGTCAGCGCGGTGCACCCACCGTCGACGGCTGCAGCGTCACGTCGCTCGCCTTGACGTACTCGATCCGGTGGCCGAGCTGGATCGTGTAGTAGAGCTCCTTGCCGCGCACCACCTGGTGGTTCTGCGCGGTGTCGTACGTGACCGCGTAGTAGTACTCGCCGGGCTCCACGTTGCCGACGACGTACCGCTGGCCGGCCAGGATCTGGTACGGCATGGGCAGGATGCTCTGCACCGGGACGCCGGCGGGGTACGCCGACGCCTCGGGATAGGCCCGCCCGTACACCGGGACGCTCGCCAGGCCCGCCTTCGGGGTGACGACCAGGCCCGCGGAGTCGACGGCCGTGCGGTGGCCCTTCGGGTTGTAGAACCACGCCTCCTGGCCGAGGTACCAGATCGCCGTCCAGTCGCCCTGCCGGTCGGCCACCGCGTACTGCTGGCCGGTGGAGGCCCGGGCGCCCACGTCGTTGACGCCGGTGGTGCTGGCGCCGTTCGCACCGTGCAGGCCGACGTCCTTGACGAGCGGCGCGTCCGTGCTGGGCGCGGTGTACAGCCGCACCGCCTCGGACCCGTAGGCCGGGCAGGTGTCGCCGGCCGTGACGCAGCCGGTGTACAGCGGCTGGTTGGTCGCGAAGTCGGGGTCGATCGTCACGACGCCGCCCTGCGGCCCCGCGGTCGGGTGCAGCGGAGCGCCGAGCAGCTCCATGTAGTGCGCCCAGTCCCAGTACGGGCCGGGGTCGGTGTGCATGCCCGAGATGTAGGCGGGGGCGATGCCGGGCACGTTGTCGTGGCCCAGGATGTGCTGGCGGTTCAGCGGGATGTCGTACTTCGCCGCCAGGTAGCGCACCAGCCGGGAGGACGAGCGGTACATCGCCTCGGTGTACCAGGTGCCCGGATCGACCAGGAAGCCCTCGTGCTCGATGCCGATGGACTTGGAGTTGACGTACCAGTTGCCCGCGTGCCAGCCGACGTCCTTGGTCAGCACGTGCTGGGCGACGTGGCCGTCCGAGGACCGGACGGTGTAGTGCCAGGCCAGGTACGTCGGGTCCTGGACCAGCTGCATCGCCGTGTCCCAGTAGCCCTCGGTGTCGTGGATGACGATGGTGTCGATCTTCTGGTCGACCGGCCGGTTCGCCTTGTCGTAGTTGCCGTAGTCACCGGGGTCGGAGCCCAGGGACTGGTACGGCGCCGGCACCCACTCGCAGCCGAGCCCCGGCGGGCACTCGGTCCCCGCGTCGTTGCCCTTGACCAGGCCGATCCGCGCCGCCTGGCCGGCGGCGGGCGCCAGCTTCGGGTCGGCGGCCAGCCTGACCTGCTCGCCGCTGTCGGTGGTCCTGGCCTGGCCCTGCTTGATGACGTCGAAGACGTCGTCCGCGAACGAGGCCGCGGTCTGCGCGTCGCTCGCCCCCGAGTAGCGGGCGACGGCCGCGTACCAGTCCGCCGGGTCGGCGCTGAGCGACTCGCCGAGGGACTTCTGGGTGTCGGCCAGCAGCGCGGCGCCGCCGCTCACGTTGACGGCCGCGTCGTCGCGCAGGTCGGCCGCGCTGGAACCGGTGAGCGTCGCGGCCCGGTCCAGGGTGGTGAGGTCGGCGGGCAGCGCCGCGACGTCCGGCGCCTCGGCGGTGGCCTTGGTGATCAGCGGGCGGGAGCCGTCGCCGCGGCCGTCGTCGCCGCCGTCGCCCAGGGCCTCGTGCGGGAACTGCGCGATCGCGGTGCGCGCGTCCGTCAGGTGCATGGGGCCGTAGCCGCCGGTGACGCTCGGCATGCCCTGGTGGCTGTCCCAGCGCGACTCCATGTACGAGACGCCGAGCAGCACGCTCTGCGGCACGTGGTACTGCTGCGCGGCGGCCGTGAACGCCTGCTGCAGCGAGCCTGCGGCTCCGTCCTGCGCGGGTTCGGCCGCGTGCGCGGTCCCGAACACGGGCAGCAGGGCGGCGGTCGCCGCGACGGCGGTCACGGTCCGCGGCAGGCGTCGCCCGCGGCGTCTGTCGTTCGGGGGAGCGGATCCTTGCACAGCAGCCTCCTCCTAGGGGGTACCGGTCGATCGGCACCCCACAGGTATCGGCTCGCGGATCATCCGTCAACTACCTGTATACGACGGTGTCTTCCCACGTCAGCGCCGCTTCCGCCAACTTTCCGCGGGCGGCGCCGCCGACCAGCCGCGCGTCACTGGTGTGGACCACTGGGGCCCGTGCCGCGCGTTTTCCGCACCCCGTCACCCGCCGGTCCGTCAGCGGGTGCCGACGGCCGCACGGACGGCCCGGCGGGCCAGCCCGCAGTCGTCGTGCAGGCGGCGCAGCAGCAGCCGCTGCTCCTCGCCGGCCTCCGCGGCGCCCGGCGCGATCGGGCCCGGCGCCCGCATGGTGCGCTGCACGGCGGTCTCGTAGGTGCGGATCTCCCGGGTGAGCACCAGCATCAGGTTGACCAGGAAGGCGTCGCGGGCCGCCGGACCCGCCGCCTGCGCCTGCTGGCTGATCTGCCGCCGCGCGGCCGGGTCGTCGCCGAGCACCGACCACAGGACGGCCAGGTCGTAGCCGGGCAGGTACCAGCCGGCGTGCTCCCAGTCGACGAGCGAGGGCCCGGCCGGCGACAGCAGGACGTTCGACAGCAGCGCGTCGCCGTGGCAGAACTGGCCCTGCACATGGGCCAGTCCGTGCAGCAGCTTCTGCAGGTCGCCCATGTCCCGGTCGGTGAGCAGACCGAGTTCGTGGTAGCGGCTGATCCGCGACGGGTAGTCGATCGGCGCGTCGAAGACGCCGGCCGGCGGCCGCCACAGGGCGATCCGGGAGTACGCCTGCAGCGCGGCGCGCACGTCGCCCCGGGTGGGCGCCTGCGCCGGGTGGCGCTGCGGGCTGACCACGCGTCCGGGCATGCGCTCCATCACCAGGACGCAGCTGTCCGGATCGGCGGCGATCAGCCGCGGCACCCGCACCGGCGGGCGGTGCCGGACGAACGTGCGGTAGGCCGCTATTTCGTGGCGGAAACGTTCCGCCCACGCGGGCGACTGGTCCAATAGGCACTTGGCCACGGCCGGCGCCCGCCCGGAGGTGCCGATCAGCAGGGCGGTCCTGCCACCGCGGCGGAGCAGCTGCACAGGGGTGAACTCGGGGCAGATCCGCTGCACCGCGGCGACCGCGGTACGCAGCTGGGCCCCCTGAGGGCCGGTCAAGTCGAGTCTCCCGCTGAGGGGATGGGAGCCCGGCGCGCCGGTCCGCCGGAGGGCGGTCGCGGGGCGCCGGATCGGCTGCCGGAGGGCCGGCTCCGCGACGCTGGGGAACGCGGGCCGGGGCGGGGCGGACACGGAGGACGATGCCGAATACATGAGAGGAAGCAGATCCCTTCGTGTGCCTACGACTTCGGGACGCCACTCCCGGCCCGGCACCGCACCCTGGGGAATGCGGTACCGGGGGCGGGGTGGCGCTTTCCTACCTGACACCCGGGCGCGGGTGGCAGACCATCTGGCGGACCCTGGCGAACCCTGGCGAATAGTCGCGGGGCGATTGTCGGGGGGAATAGTCTCAACAGTGCCGAGGAACCTGGGGGCTTGACGTGAACGACGAAGCGAACCCGGCCAACACCAGACTCGCGGACCTGTTCGGCCTCACCGGTTGGTCCAAGGGCGAACTCGCACGGCTGGTCAACCGGCAGGCGGCGGCCATGGGCCACCCGCAGCTGGCGACCGACACCTCGCGGGTGCGCCGCTGGATCGACACCGGGGAGTCGCCGCGCGAGCCCGTGCCGAAGGTGCTGGCGGCGCTGTTCACCGAGCGTCTCGGCCGTGTCGTGACCATCGAGGATCTCGGGTTCGACCGGCGCCGGCAGACGGGCAGGAAACCTACCGGAGACGGCCTTCCCTGGCCGCCGGAGCGAACCGCCGCGGTCCTCACCGAATTCACGGGAATGGACCTCATGCTCAACCGACGCGGTCTGGTGGGCGCGGGCGCCGCGCTCGCCTCCGGCACCGTTCTCAGCACAGCCATGTACGACTGGCTCCACACCGACCCCGCCCTGGCGGCGGACGCCCCGGTGCTCGACGATCCGATGGACGCCGAGCCCGCCGCGTACGACCGCTACGAGGCGGCCCCCATCGGCTCCCAGGAGATCGAGTCGCTGGAGCGCTCCGTGGAGGTGTTCCGCGCCTGGGACGCCTCCCGCGGCGGCGGCCTGCAACGCAAGGCCGTGGTCGGCCAGCTCAACGAGGTGGGCGGGATGCTTTCCTACCGCCATCCGCCGCACCTGCAGCGCAGGTTGTGGGGTGTGGCCGCCAACCTCGCGGTGCTCGCCGGCTGGATGTCCCACGACGTGGGCCTGGAACCCACCGCCCAGAAGTACTTCGTCATCGCCGCGCACGCCGCGCGCGAGGGCGGCGACCGGCCGCGCGCGGGTGAGGCGCTGTCCAGAGCCGCCCGGCAGATGGTCCACCTCGGCCGGCCGGACGAGGCCATGGACCTGATGAAGCTGGCCGCGTCCGGTTCCGGCGAGCAGGCCCTGCCGCGCACCCGGGCGATGCTGCACACGATCGAGGCGTGGGCGCAGGCGTCCATGGGCCGCGGCCAGGCGATGCGGCGCACCCTCGGCGAGGCCGAGGACCTGTTCGTGAGCGACAAGCGCGATGTGGATCCGCCGAGTTGGATGCAGAACTTCGACGAGGCGGACCTGCACGGCATGCAGGCCCTGCCGTTCCGCACCCTCGCCGACCACGACCCCGCGGTCGCCGCCCAGGCGCAGATCCACGCCAAGCGGGCG
>WRCZ01000430.1 GCA_009783685.1 Actinomycetes bacterium | reverse complement strand
TCCCGCAGACGGGGGCCGGCCCGGGAGGGGACGGTGCGGGAGTGTCCCCGCAGGAACTGTGCAAACACCTGGGTCACCTAATGGGCAAAGCCGCACCCACAGTTCCGAGGAGATACTCCCGTGGCGGCCCCGACCCCACCCACCCAAGCTGCACCGCCAGGGGCGCGAGGAACTGCGCGACAAGCCGAGACGGTTCCGTTCGACGGCAAAGGACCCCCGAGGGCACCCCGGACCCCGAAAGGGGCGCGGGGAACTGCGCGACCAGCCACGACGGCGCGGCAGCCGGCAACGTACCCCCGGGGCACCGCCAGGATCCCGCAAGGGGGGCGCGGGGAACGGCGCGACCAGCCACGACGGACCGCACGACGGCAACGCGCAGCGAGAGGCACCCCCCGGCCCAGGCCCGGCGACGGGCCGGCGCAGTACCCGGTCCACCTCTGGCGGAGCCAACATGCGCCCCCGCCCGTCTCGTCGGAGCATGGGTACGGAGACGGCCGGGACGACACGCGGGGCGAGAGGGCGCCGGATGGGCAACGGAGCGCAGGGAGGGGCGCGGGGCGAGCCGTCCGAGACCGCTGAGCTGCGGCAGATCGACGCGCTGAACCGGATCGAGCCCGGCCCGCGCCGCCAGCCGAACGCGCCGGACGGCGGGACCAGCCGGAGCAACGGGAACGGCCCGGGCGGCCACGGCAGCCACAGCACCCCCGCGGGCATGCCGGGCACGGTCCCCTGGGACGAGGCGAACGGCGCCGGGACGTCCCGCTGGCGCGACGCGCTGCTGCTGGAGACCGGCCACGCGCTGGCCGAGGCCGACTCCCTCTCCGACGCGCTCAAGGAGGTCATCCGCCTCTACACGCCCGGCCTGGCGCTGGACGGCGTGGTGGTGTTCGGGGTGACCGACAAGTTCCTGAACGTCCTCGGCCAGGTCGGCTACCGCCGCGTCGCGGGCGAGGAGGAGTTCCGGATGCCGGTGGCGAACCCGTTCCCGGCCACCGAGGTGATCAGGAGCGGGCGGCCGGTGTATCTGTCGTCGCCGCGGGAGTACGAGGAGCATTTCCCGGAGTCCTGGCCGCTGGCGGCCGCCCACGGGCGCAGCTCGTGGGCGTTCCTGCCGCTGGTGGTGTCGGGGCGGATCACCGCCGTGTGCATGCTGGCGTTCAGCGCGCCCACCGCGTTCACGCCGGACGAGCGGGGCCTGCTGGTGCTGGTGGCCCGGCTGGTCGCGCAGGCGCTGGAGCGGACCAGGACGAGCACGGCGGAGCTGGCGCTGTCGCGCGGGCTGCGGCGCAGCATGGGTTCCTCGGAGCCCGCGGTGCCCGGGATCAGCGTCGCCACCCGGTACGTGCCGACCGGCGGCGGGCTGGTGGTGGGCGGCGACTGGTACGACATCATCAACCTGCCCGACGACCGGCTGGCCCTGGTCATCGGCGACGTCGAGGGCCATGACGTGCACGCCGCGGGCCTGATGGCGCAGCTGCGGACGGCGGTGCACGCGTACGCGGCCGAGGGCCACGGGCCGGACGCGGTGCTGGCGCGCACCTCGCGGTTCCTCAGCGCTCTGGACGAGGACCGGTACGCGACCTGCCTGTACATCGAGGCGGAGCCGGAGACCGGCCTGCTGCACATCGCGCGGGCCGGGCACCCGCATCCGGTGCTGCGCCTGCCCGACGGCACCTGCATGATCAAGCACGTCCGCGGCGGGCTGCCGCTGGGCCTGATGCCGGACGACCACGACTACCCGGTGACCGATCTGGAGCTTCAGCCGGGCGAGGTCATGATGCTGTGCACGGACGGGCTGATCGAGACCGGCGGGCACGACATGTTCACCGGCTGGGTGCGGGTCAGGGACGCGATGGAGCCGGGCCCCGGCAGCGACCTGGAGGGCATGGCGGACCGGCTGATCGACGCCGTGCACCACCCGATGGCGCAGTACGAGGAGGACGTCGACGCCGAGGACCGGGTGCAGGCGGAGGCGGCGGGGGCCGCGGCGTCCGGCCTCCAGGACGGGATCGGCGGGCGGCGGGTGCGTCTGGCGCCGCGCAACGAGGACGACATCGCCCTGCTGCTGCTGCGCCGGGACACCGATGTGCGCCGGCTGCTGGTGCCGGAGCGCCGCCTGGTGCTCACGATCGGCCAGGACCAGGGCGAGGGGCTGGCGGAGGCGCGGGCCGAGGTCGTCGCGCTGCTGCACGACTGGGCGCAGCCCGACCAGGTGGACACCGCGGTGCTGCTCGCGTCCGAGCTGGTCGGCAACGTGCTGGTGCACACCGACCAGTCGGCGGTGCTGGCCGCCACGGTCACTGGCGAGGTCGGCCACCGCGAGTTGAAGGTGGAGGTCTCGGACCGCGGCGACGAGCTGCCGCACCAGCGTGCGCCGGGTGAACTGGCGTCGTCCGGACGCGGGTTGATGATGCTGGACATCCTGTCGGCGCAGTGGAGCGTGCGGCCGGAGTCGGAGGGCAAGACGGTGTGGTTCTCGCTGGCCGAGGACGCGGAGCCGGCGGCGCCGACGGAACCCCCGGTCCTGTAGCGGGCGCCGGCTCCACATCGGGGCGGGCTCCTCATCAAGGGCCGACTCGTCAGGGCGGGCGCCTCGTCAAGGCGATCGCGCCGCGTCAGGGGGCCAGCGGGCGTTCGAAGAAGGTCTCCAGGACGACGGTGGCCTGCGTGCCGCTGACGCCGTCGATCGCGTACAACCGCCGCAGCACGTCCTGCAGTTGCCCGGTGCTCGCGGTGCGCACCTTGGCCAGGACGGAGGCGCTGCCGGCGATGACGTGCGCCTCCTGGATCTCGGGAATCGCGGCGAAGCGGTCACCGGACTCCCCCATCCACGCGCTGGACTCGACCAGGACGAACGCCAGGACGCCGCGGCCGACCGCGTCCGGGTCGACGTCCACTCCGGTGCGGCGGATGACGCCGCGCTCGCGCAGCTTGCGCACCCGCTCGTGGGCCGCGGGGGCGGACAGCCCCACGGCCTCGCCGAGCGCGGCGTACGGCCGGGTGGCGTCCTCCTGGAGCAGCGCCAGCAGACGGCGGTCGATGTCGTCCAAGACGAGATCTCCTTTCTCCCTTGATCGGACGACTTTCATTCTGCACGATGAGGTTCTGGCCGAACAGAGTTCGGACCCGGAGCGGTGTGCGGAGGCACGCCGGCGCAGGGCAGTGAGAGACCGAGCGTCAGCGGCGAGCGAAGGAGCGGCACGATGACCGGCGGGACGACCACCGAACGCCCCCAGTTGTACGAGATCCTCGACGAGCGGTTCCGCACCGGGAAGTGCCACGTCGGCGACTCCACCCTGGAGACGCTGCACGCGGACTGCCGCTGGGCCGAGGGCCCGCTGTACGTGCCCGCGGGGCGCTACGTGGTGTGGAGCGACATCCCCAACGACCGCATGCTGCGCTGGGACGAGGCCACCGGCGCGATCGGCGTGTTCCGCTCGCCGGCCGGCCACCCCAACGGCAACACCCTCGACTGCCAGGGCCGGTTGGTCACCTGCGAGCAGGGCAACCGCCGCGTGACGCGGACCGAGCACGACGGCTCCGTCACGGTGCTCGCCGACCGCTTCGAGGGCCGGCGGCTGAACAGCCCCAACGACGCGGCCGTCCGTTCCGACGGCACGATCTACTTCTCCGACCCGGACTTCGGGATCACCACGGACTACGAGGGGCACGCGGCACAGAGCGAGATCGGCGCGTGCAACGTCTACCGGCTGGACCCGGACGGCGGCGGGATCCGTCTCGTGGCCGACGGCTTCCGCGGGCCCAACGGCCTGGTCCTGTCGCCCGACGAGTCCCGGCTGTACGTCTCGGACAGCCGGGCCAACCACATCCGGGTCTTCGACGTGTACGAGGACGGGTCGCTCGCGGACGCGGGCGTCTTCGTCGCCTGCGCGCCGGGCCTGGGCAACTTCGACAACATCCGGTTCGACACGGCCGGCCGGCTGTGGGCGGCCGCCATGGACGGCGGCGTCCACTGCTACGACCCCGACGGGACGCTCCTCGGCCGGCTGCTGGTGCCGACGCCCGTCGCCAACATCCGCTTCGGCGGACCGAAGCGCAACCGCATGTTCCTCGCGGCCGACACCACCCTCTACTCCCTGGTCATGGGGGTCACCGGCCTCCCGCCGCTGCCGGGCCGCCACCCGGTCCGCCCGGCCGGCGGCGTCCACTGAGCCGTCGCGCGGCCCGCTGAGCCCTCTCGGGATCCGCCTCCTCCTCGCATCCCGAGAGGCGCAACGGGCTTGGCCGGATGCGGTGTTGACGGCACTCATAGGTCCAGACCATTCTTCTGGACGGAGGTGCGGTGTGTCCTCCCGTGTCCTGCCCGCGCGCGACGAGGAGGAGCACATGAACCGCAGGTCCTGGACGGCGGCCGCCGTGGCCGTCGTCATGCTGCTCGGCTGGCTGCACCTGGCGGGCGCCGCGCAGGCCGACAGCCCCAACCTGGTGGTCAACTCCGGTTTCGAGACCGGCGACCTGTCCGGCTGGTCGTGCGGCTCGACCGGGAGCGTGGTGAACTCGCCCGTGCACAGCGGGAGTCACGCGCTGGCCGGCGCGGTGGGCAGCGCGGACACGGCGCAGTGCACGCAGACCGTCGCGGTGCAGCCGGGCGCGGCGTACACGCTCTCCGCCTACGTGCAGGGCGCGTACGTGTACCTCGGCGCCGACGGCTACTCGTCCACCTGGACGCCGTCCGCGACGAGTTGGCAGCAGCTGTCGACCAGCTTCACCACCGGCGCCACCACCACCTCCGTCACGCTCTACCTGCACGGCTGGTACGGCCAGGGCACCTACCATGCCGACGACGTGTCGCTGACCGGCCCCGGCGGCACCACCCCCACCGCGCCGCCCGCCCCCTCCGGCCTGACCGTGACGGGGACGACCGCCACGTCGGTGTCGCTGTCCTGGACCGCCTCGGCGGGGGCCACCGGCTACACCGTCTACCAGGGCTCGGCCGCCGTGGCGTCGGGCGCGGCAACCACCGCCACCGTCACCGGGCTTGCCGCCGGGACCGGGTACACCTTCGCGGTCAGCGCCTCCAACAGCGCCGGGGAGTCGGCCCGTTCGGCCTCCGTCAGCGCCACCACCCAGACCGGCGGCGGAGGCGGGCCGGCGCCGGCCTGGCACCCGTCGTACCTGTCGATCGGCACGGTCTACACGCCCGGCAGCACCGTCGACGCCTTCTTCGGCACGCTCGCCTCGCACGGCGCGGTACCGGACTACGGCTACGAGTACCTGATCGGCGGCGACTTCGGGAACTGGGCGGCCACGACCACCACGATGGTCGGCCACGCGCGGCAGTTCGGCATGACCCCTGTCCTCGTCGACTACGGCATGAACGGCAACGTCGACGGCTCCTCCGTCGACTTCACCAACATGCAGAACGCCGGCTGGCTCACCACGTACTTCACCGCGCTCAAGGCCGCCGCCCAGGCCGCGAACGCCGCCGCTCCCGGGCAGCCCGTCGGCTGGGTGATCGAGCCCGACATGCTCGGCTACCTCCAGCAGAACTACGCGGCCGGCTACGGCGGCAACGCGGCCGCGATGCCCGCCGCCACCAGCGCCGCCTACTCCTCGGGCGTGCTGACCGCCGGCACCGACCCGGC
>WRCZ01000429.1 GCA_009783685.1 Actinomycetes bacterium | reverse complement strand
TGTTCCGCGGCGGTCGTTCTGGGGAGCCATGACCTGGGGGTGGCCACCCGTGGGGCGGAGTTGGTGCTGGCTGGGGTGGCGCCGGTGATGGTGGTGAGCGGGGGGAACAGCGTGACCACCGCGGCGCGGTTCCCGCGGGGCGAGGCCGTCCACTACCGGGAGCACGCACTCAGGCTGGGCGTGCCCGACGAGGCCATCCTGGTCGAGCCGCGCGCGACCAACACCGGAGAGAACATCACGTTCGCGCGCCGGGTGCTGGCGGACGCCGGCCTCGACCCGGAGTCGGTGCTGCTCGTCAGCAAGCCGTACGCCGAGCGCCGCTCCTACGCCACCGCGCGCAAGCTGTGGCCGCAGGTCGAGGTGGTGTGCGCCTCGGAGCGGGTGGGTCTGGATGCGTACGTGAAGGGGATCGGCGACGCCCGCCTGGTCATCGACATGCTGGTCGGCGACCTGCAACGGATCACCGCCTACCCGGACCTCGGCTTCACCGTGGCCCAGGCCGTCCCGCCTCGCGTCCAGGAGGCGTACACGTCCCTGCGCTCCGCCGGCTTCACGAGCCGCCTGCTCCGGGGCTGACCCGGGCCGGCCCCCGCTCCCTCCGGCGGAGCCGCGCGGCCGTGTGACCGTTGCGACAGCGACATCGCGTCGGAGTGACGATTACACTGGGGGCGTGCCTCAACTACGGATCGCCCTGAACCAGATCGACTCGACTGTCGGCGACATCGACGGGAACGCGGAGGCCGTGCTGCGCGGGGCCCGGCATGCCGCGGCGCAGGGAGCGCACCTCGTGGCGTTCCCGGAGATGATGCTCACCGGCTACCCGGTGGAGGACCTCGCGCTGCGGTCCTCCTTCGTGGAGGCCAGCCGGGCCGCCCTCGTGGAACTGGCCCGCCGGCTCGACGAGGAGGGCCTGGGCGACCTGCCGGTCGTCGTCGGCTACCTCGGCCGCAGCGAGAACGCCCAGCCCAAGTACGGGCAGCCGGCCGGCGCCCCGCAGAACTGCGCGGCGGTGCTGCACGGCGGCCGCGTCGCGCTGCGCTTCGCCAAGCACCACCTCCCCAACTACGGCGTCTTCGACGAGTTCCGCTACTTCGTGCCCGGCGACACCATGCCGGTGGTCCGGGTCCGCGGCGTGGACGTGGCCCTGGCCATCTGCGAGGACCTGTGGCAGGACGGCGGCCGGGTGCCGGCCGCCCGCTCGGCCGGCGCGGGCCTGCTGCTGTCCGTCAACGCCTCGCCGTACGAGCGCGACAAGGACGACACCCGGCTGGAACTGTGCCGCAAGCGCGCGCAGGAGGCCGGCTGCACGCTGGCGTACCTGGCGATGGTCGGCGGCCAGGACGAGCTGGTCTTCGACGGCGACACCATCGTGGTCTCCGAGCGCGGCGACGTCATCGCGCGGGCCCCGCAGTTCGTCGAGCAGTGCGTGCTGCTGGACCTCGACCTGCCGGCCGCGCCGGACGCCGTGCCGTCGGGGCGGGTGGACGACGGCCTGGAGATCCGCCATGTGACGCTGTCGGCGGAGCCGGTCGCGCCGTACACCCCGGAGTTCACCGGCACCGAGACCGAGCACCTGAGCGACGACGCCGAGGTGTACGCCGCGCTGGTCACCGGGCTGCGCGCCTACGTGGCGAAGAACGGGTTCCGCTCGGTGCTGATCGGCCTGTCCGGCGGCATCGACTCCGCGCTGGTCGCCGCCATCGCCTGCGACGCGCTGGGCGCGGAGAACGTGTTCGGCGTGTCGATGCCGTCCGCGTACTCCTCGGACCACTCCAAGGGCGACGCGGCCGAACTCGCCCGCCGCACCGGCCTGCACCTGCGCACCGTCCCGATCGCCCCGATGTTCGACGCGTACATGGAGTCGCTCGGGCTCACCGGCCTTGCCGAGGAGAACCTGCAGTCCCGGCTGCGCGGCGTCACGCTGATGGCCATCTCCAACCAGGAGGGCCACATCGTGCTCGCGCCGGGCAACAAGAGCGAGCTGGCGGTGGGTTACTCCACGCTGTACGGCGACTCGGTGGGCGCCTACGGCCCGATCAAGGACGTCTACAAGACGACGGTCTTCCGGCTGGCCCGCTGGCGCAACGCCGACGCCGAGGCCCGCGGCGAGATCCCGCCGATCCCGGAGAACTCCATCGCCAAGCCGCCGAGCGCCGAACTGCGCCCGGGCCAGGTCGACACCGACTCGCTGCCCGACTACGACGTGCTGGACCGCGTGCTGGAGCTGTACGTCGACCGGGACCAGGGCCGCGAGGAGATCATCGCGGCCGGCCACCCCGCGGAGCTGGTGACGCGGATCCTCAAGCTCACCGACAGCGCCGAGTACAAGCGCCGCCAGTACCCGCCGGGCACGAAGATCTCGGCGAAGGGCTTCGGCAAGGACCGGCGCCTGCCCATCACCAACCGCTGGCGCGAGGGCGAGCACCTCGCGTAGGACGACCGCACCACCCGCCCCGCGCAGGCCAAGCGCGGGACGGCTTACGGCAGTTGGAGGCGGGCGGCGACCGGAAGATGGTCGCTGCCCGTCTTCGGCAGGGTCCACGACGACCGCGGGTCGACGCCCCTGACCAGGATCTGGTCGATCCGGGCCATCGGGAACGACGCCGGCCAGCTGAACCCGAAGCCGTTCCCCGCCGCGCCCTGCGTGGACCGCATCTGCGAGGTGACGGACGCCAGCGCCCGGTCGTTCATCGTGCCGTTGAGGTCGCCGAGCAGCACCACGCTCTCCAGCGGCTCGGACGCTATGGCCTGGCCGAGCGCCTCGGCGGCCTGGTCCCGCTGGCCCGCGGTGAAGCCGGCGTCGAACTTGACCCGCACCGACGGGAGATGGGCCACGTACACCGCCACCTGGCCGTGCGGCGTGCTCACCGCGGCCCGCATCGCCCGGGTCCAGCCCATCTTGATGTCCACCGGACGCACGCCGTGCATCGGGTACTTGCTCCACAGGCCGACCGTGCCCTGCAGCGAGTGGTACGGGTAGGCGGCGGCCAAGTCCCGTGCGTACCGGGCCTGTTCGCTGTCCGGCAGCTCCTCCAGCGCGACGATGTCGGCGCGGGCGGCGATCAGGTCGCGGGCGGTGCCGTCGGGATCGGGGTTGCCGGCGTTGACGTTGTGGGTGAGCACCGTCAGGTCGCCACCCGGCTTGGACTTGCCGCCGATCAGCCCGCCGAACAGGTTGATCCACACCACGGCCGGCAGCAGCACCGCGATCAGCGCGGTCGCCGACCGGCGGACCACCGCCACGGCCAGCAGCACCGGCACCAACAGGCCCAGCCACGGCAGGAACGTCTCCAGCAGGCTGCCGAGGTTCCCTATCCGGTTGGGCACGTCGGCGTGCAGGAACAGCAGGAACGCCAGGAGGACGGCGACCGCCGCGGTGACCGTGCCGCGCCGCCACATGCCCCGCGGCCGCCACCACCGCAGGAATCCCGCCGTGAACCGGCCGCGCACCCCGGAAGCGGCCCCGGGGTACGGCTCGGTGCCGTCGTCCTCGGTTGCGTCCGTGCTGCTGTGCGCCTGGGTCATCGATGAACCTCGCTGCCGTGCCGGGTGCTCTGCCGACCCTACGGGGTCGTCATGAGGAGCGACGGGTGGCGGGGGGCGGCGGGTTCCGCGGTGTGGTGCGTTCGGGTGGGACTGTGACAGGACGGGCACACAACGCCCGGCGGGGCCGGTGGCCGCTCAGTCGCGCGGCCGGATCCCTTCCAGCAGCGTGTCGACGACCCGTTCCGCCAGGTCGTCGGGCAGCGGTGCCTCCGGCCGCAGGGTGGCCCTGGCCAGCACCGGGCCGGACACCAGGTCGGCCAGCAGCTCCAGGTCCGCGCCCAGTTCCTTGCGGATGTGGCCCGAGGCGATGCCGCGCTCCAGCAGGTCCACCATCATCTGGCGGCGGGCCGCGATGACGGTGTCGTGGTAGCGCCGCCACAGCACGGTGTTGCTCTGCACCTGCGCCAGCATCGACCGCATCAGCGCCGACTCGCGCTTGGCCAGGCCGCGCCGCCGGATGTAGTCGACGGCGGCGATCAGGTCCGCGCGGAAGTCGCCGGTAGCGACGGCGCCGTCGGCCGGCGGCGGCGCGTCGATCACGGCGACGACGTCGAGCAGCAGGGCGTCCTTGTTCGGCCAGCGGCGGTAGACGGTGGCCTTGCCGACGCCGGCGGCGCGGGCGATGCCCTCCATCGTCAGCTCCGCCAGGTTGGCACCCTCGCCCACCAGCCGCAGCACGGCGTCGGTGACGGCTCCGTCGACCGCGGTGTCCCGCGGCCGCCCGCGGCGTGCGGCGCAGGGGCGCGCGGGCTCGGCCGCGGTGTCCGGATCCGTCGTGGTCACTGCTGGACACCCACCGTCGTCACTGCTCCGCACCCACCATCTCCAGCTCCTCGGAACCGCCGCCGGGGGCGGTGGCCGGGGCCTCCTTGGCCGGCAGGAACACCAGCGCGACCAGCGCGCCGAACAGCGCGACGCCCGCGGAGGCGGCGGCCGTGATGTGCATCGCGTGCAGGAACGCGTCGTTCGCCGGCTGGACCAGGGCCTGGCCCCGGGGGCCCATCTTCTCCGCGATCCCCAGCGTAGCCTCGATCGACTCGGCGGCGGAGTGCCGCGCGGGCGCCGGCACGCTGCCCAGGTGGTCCTTGACGCCGTTGCGGTAGAGCGTCGACATCAGGGAGCCCAGCACGGCCACGCCCAGGGCGCCGCCGACCTGGCGGAAGGTGTTGTTCACCGCGGAACCGGAACCCGCCTTCTCACGCGGCAGCGACGACATGATCATCACCGTGGCCGGCGGCATCACGTGCGCCATGGCGGTGCCCATCAGGAAGAACAGCACCTCCAGCACCCAGATCGGGGTGGACTGGCCGAGCATCAGGAAGCCGAGGAAGGACAGGCCGGTCAGGGCCATGCCGGCCGTGCACACCAGGCGCGCGCCGAACCGGTCGACGAGCAGCCGGGCCCGCGGGGCGAACACCATCTGCGCGGCGGCCAGCGGGAGCAGCAGCAGACCGGACTGCAGGGCGCTGTAGCCGCGCACGGACTGGGTGTAGAAGACGATGAAGAACGTCACGCCCATGAGCGCGAAGAAGACCAGGCCGATCGCCGCGACCGAGGCGGAGAACTGCCGCTTCTTGAAGTAGCCCACGTCCAGGGCGGGGTGGTCGATGCGCGCCTCGTACCAGACGAAGCCGCCGAGCACGATCAGGCCGGCCAGGACGGTGGCCCACACCTCGGGCCGGGTGAAGTCGCCGTACTGGCCGCCCTTGATGATGCCGTAGATCAGCAGGACGAGACCGGCGATGGAGGTCAGCACGCCCACCGGGTCGAGGCGTCCCGGCCGCGGGTCCTTGGAGTCGGGCACGATCAGGAACATCGCGACCAGGCCGGCGATCACGATCGGCACGTTGACCAGGAAGACCGAGCCCCACCAGAAGTGCTGGAGCAGCAGGCCGCCGGTGATCGGGCCGATCGCGATGGCCAGGCCCACGACGCCGGCCCAGATGCCGATGGCCCGCGGCTGCTCGTGGCGCTCGAAGACGTTCATGATGATGGCCAGGGTGGCGGGCATGATGAAGGCGCCGCCCAGGCCCATCACCCCGCGGTAGGTGATCAGTTCGCCCGCCGAGCCGGCGAAGGCCGACAGCGC
>WRCZ01000428.1 GCA_009783685.1 Actinomycetes bacterium | reverse complement strand
GGAGGCGGCGACCGCAGTGGTCCCGGCTCCCGCGACGGAGGCCGAGGAGGCCCCGAAGGCGCCGCGCCGCCGCACCCGCAAGGCCGCCGCCGAGGTCCCGGCACCCGCCGAGGCACCGGCCGAGGAGGCCCCCAAGGCACCGCGCCGCCGCACCCGCAAGGCCGTGGCGACCGAGGTCCCGGCACCCGCCGAGGCACCGGCCGACGAGGCCCCCAAGGCCCCCCGGCGCCGCACCCGCAAGGCCGCCGAGCCCGTCGAGGCGGGCTGACCGGATGACGCGTGACGCCCGCAGCCCGGCCCTTCGGCCGGGCTGCGGGCGTTTGTGCGTCCGCCCGGCGCGCGCGCCGCCCTGACGTGCGGCCGGATCATCCCGGAACGCAACCTGACGGACATACACGGCGCGTAATCTCCCCTCATGAGCCGTCCCACCGCCCTTGAACTGCCCGCCAACGTGGCCGCCCGCCGGCTGGAGACCGCCCGTGGCTCCTTCGCCGTGCTCGACGGCGCCCCCGACCCGCAGGCGCCGTACCGCGGCGCCGCACTGCTCGTCCCCGGGTACACCGGCAGCAAGGAGGACTTCCTCGACCTGATGCCGCCGCTGACCGCGGCCGGCTTCCGGGTCGTGGCGGCCGACGGCCGCGGGCAGCACGAGTCGGGCGGTCCGCGTGACGAATCCGCCTACGCGCAGGCCGAGTTGGCGGCCGACATCACCGCGCAGACGGCGGCCGTCGCCGCGGCGTACGCGACGGGCCGGGTGCATCTGCTGGGCCACTCGCTGGGCGGGCACCTCGTCCGGGCGGCGGTGCTGAAGGACGGTCCGCGGCCGTGGGCGTCGCTGACGCTGATGAGTTCCGGGCCGGCGGCGATCGCTCCGGACCAGCAGGTGCGCACGCAGATGGCGGTGGACTTCCTGCCGACGACCGACATGGAGACGGCCTGGCACGCGATGCGGGCCATGGACGCCGAGAACGCGCCCGAGGCGGCGCAGGGCGGGGGCACGGCGGCCCCGGCGTGGCTGGACGAGTTCCTGCACCGGCGCTGGGTGTCCACGATCCCCGAGCAACTGATCGCCACTGCACGGCAGTTGATGACCGAACCCGACCGGGTCGGCGAACTCGCCGCCGTACCGCTGCCGAAGCTCGTACTCTCCGGCGAGGTGGACTACGCGTGGCCCGTGCCGTGGATGGACGACATGGCGGTCCGGCTGGGGGCTCGGCGCGTGGTCGTCAAGGGCGCCGAGCACTCCCCCAACGCGGAGCGGCCGGCCGAGACGGCGGCCGCGCTCGTGGCGTTCTGGACAGGTGTTACCGAAGAGTAGTTAGGCCGACAAAAGTTTTCGTTAGCCTAGGGAATAGTTAGAAGGGGGTGTTCGTTGACCGTACATGTATCGCGCGACGAAGGGAGAAGCCCCATGCGCTTCGAGATCATGCGACTCGACGACGTGAACGGCACTGCCGTGGACAGCACCGTCGTGGACGCCTCCGCCGTCAACGAGGTCGTGCAGCAGGCCGCAGCCCTGGGCCAGCGCATCTACATCCGCCCGGCGGACTGACCCGGCTCAGGCTCGACGCAGCACACGCAAGCAACGGCGCCCCGTACCGATGGAGTACGGGGCGCTTTCGCGTGCCCGCGGCAGGCACGGCGGCGGGCCCGGGTGCCCGCGCCGGAGTCAGCCCTGGCCGTGGATGAAGCCGAAGACGCCGTTGGCCACCGACTGGACGGCGATCGCGGAGAGCAGCATGCCCGACAGCCGGGTGACCAGCACGACGCCGCCCTCCTTGATCAGCCGGATGATCGCCAGCGAGTAGCGCATGGTCAGCCACAGCACGGCGTGCATCGCGATGATCGCCAGCCACACCGAGGTCTGCTGGCCGAAGCCGTCGGCGTGCTGCACGGCGAGGATGACGGTGACGATCGCGCCGGGCCCGGCCAGCAGCGGCATCCCGAGCGGGACCAGCGCGACGTTGACGTCCTTGGTCTGGGTCGGCTCGTCGGCCTTGCCGGTGAGCAGGTCCAGCGCGATGAGCAGGAGCAGCAGCCCGCCGGCGATGCGCAGCGCCGGGACCGAGACGTGCAGATAGTCCAGGATCTGCTGGCCGCAGATGCCGAAGACGGTGATCACGCCGAGCGCGACCGACGCCGCCTGCCAGGCCATCCGCCGCTGCACCTTGGCGGCGCGGCCCGAGGTCAGGGCCAGGAAGATCGGGGTGATCCCGGGCGGGTCCATGATCACGAACAGCGTGACGAAGACCGACCCGAACAGGGTGAAGTCGAACATGGCGGGGCTTTCGGGGTCGTACGGGGCCGGGGACGGGCCCCGTCCTGCGGGCAGGGGGCGTTCCGGGGGCGCCCTCCGCGCCGGGCGCACCTCGGGCGCGCGGCGGCGGACGGGCCGGGAAGGAGGATGGGGCTGCGGTGGGACTCGGGCTCGGCGGTGGCCCGGCTAGACGGCGCTGATCGGCTGGGCGCCGGTCGCCCTGCGGGCGATCTCCCGGTAGACCTCGGGATCGGTGGTCCACTCGCCGAGCCGGACGGGCTTGCGGCTGCCGTGGTAGTCGCTGGATCCGGTGGCGAGCAGGCCGTGGTCGGCGGCCAGGGCGCGCAGCCGCGCGCGGGTCGCCTCGTCGTGGTCGGTGTGGTCGACTTCCAGGCCGTCCAGACCGGCGGCCGCCAGCTCGGCGATCACCGCGTCCGGCACGGTCTCCCCGCGCTTGTGGGCGCCGGGGTGCGCGAAGACGGTGACGCCGCCGGCGGCCTTCACCAGCCGGACGGCGTCGAAGGGGTCGAGTTCGTGCTTGGCCACGTAGGCGCGTCCGTCGTTGGCGAGCCACTCGCTGGTGAACGCGTCGGAGACGCTCTCCACCACGCCGGCTTCGACCATCGCGGCGGCCACGTGCGGCCGGCCGACCGAGACGCCCGGCGCCGCGGCTGCCGGCTCGCCGCCGGGGCCGACCGGCACGCCGGCGATCCGCGCGACCTGCTCCCAGGTCACCGGCACGCCCAGCTCCTGGAGCTTGGCGACCATGCCGCGCGCCCGCGGCACCCGGTCGTCACGGACCAGCTCGCGCTCGCGGTGCAGTTCCGGCTCGGCCGGGTCGAAGAGGTAGGCCAGCATGTGCATGCTGATGCCCTGGATCCGGCAGGACAGCTCGGCGCCGGTGACCAGCGTCAGGCCGCTGCCCCGCACGCCGGGCCCGGCGAGGGCGCGGGCCGCCTCGGCGTAACCGGCCACGGTGTCGTGGTCGGTGAGCGCGACGACGTCCAGGCCCGCGGCGGCGGCATTGACCACCAGCTCGGCGGGGGTGTCCGTACCGTCGGACGCCGTGGAGTGGGTGTGCAGGTCGACGCGCACGGCACGGGCTCCAAGGGGACGGGGCGGACAGGGGGACACACGAGCGGATATAAGGATACCGCCCGCGCACACCTGCGATTCCCAGGGCGCGGTACCTCTCGGCACTCACGATCCCCGGGGCCCGCTCCTGCCCCCCTTCTTTCCCTCCGCCTGCCCGGAGGGCTCCTTTCCCGGCGCGGCTGCGATCAGGAGAGCAGCCGCGGCGACAGAGCGCCGCAGGGCAGCAGGTCGACCTCGGCGCCGGCGTCCCGCAGGTCGGTCAGCACCAGCTCGTCGTACATCAGCAGCCCGGTCTCCTCGGGCCACACGATCGCCCACAGCCACAGCCCGCGGGCCTCTCCGGCGAAGACCACCCGGTCCTCCGGGGTCCCCTTGACGTGCCACAGCGGGGTGGGCCGGCCGGCGGCCAGCACCTTGGCGTGCGCGGGCTTGTCCACGCACATGTCGGGACCGGGGTCGGGTCCCTGGATGCCGGCGTAGCGGGCGCCGAGCCCGACGCCCAGTTCCTCGGCGACCAGCATCAGCTCTCCCGGACCCCCGAGCGGTCCGGGCCCTGAGCAGGCCACCGCGGTGGCCCGGCCCCCGCTGCGGTCGTCACCCGCTCCGGCGATGCCGGAGAACAGCCAGCCCACCGGCAGCGGCCACGGCATCCACACCGGCACATGGGAGCGGTTGACCACCACGCCGAGGCCCTCCACGCTCGGCGGCACGACCGGCTGCAACGGGTACACGGTGCCGTGCACATCGCACTGCCAGGAATCGGCGAAGAGCCCGGGCGCGCGGACCCTGCCACCGCACTTCGGGCAACTGGGTTCGCCCCTCATAACGCCCCACGGTCCTCCCGGTGCGTGCTCGCGTCAAGGACGATCACCCGTCCGGACCCAGGCCGCGCGCGGCGGACGACGAGCCGCGGCGGCGCGCGGCCCCGGCGGGCGGCGAACGGCGAGATACTTGGTAGTTGCATTAGTTGCTATAGCCAACCTATTATGTGTATGACACAACTACTTCTGCCGCCCGTCCCCACAGGCGAGAAGGGAAACGCCATGGATCACGCGGACCCCACCACCCCCGCGGGTGACAAGGTGAGCTTCCTGCGCCAGCCGACCGCCGTATGGGCCACCGCCGGCGCGGCGGTCGTCGCCTTCATGGGCATCGGCCTCGTCGACCCGATCCTGCCGTCCATCGCCAAGGGCCTCGACGCCACGCCGAGCCAGGTCTCGCTGCTGTTCACCAGCTACTTCCTGATCACCGCGGTGGCGATGCTGGTCACCGGCTTCGTCTCCAGCCGGATCGGCGGCCGCAAGACGCTGCTGGCCGGGCTGGCGCTGGTCGTGGTCTTCGCCGCGCTGGCCGGCACCTCGAACTCGGTCGCCGAACTGGTCGGCTTCCGGGCCGGCTGGGGCCTGGGCAACGCGCTGTTCGTCTCCACCTCGCTCGCCGTCATCGTCGGCGCCGCGAGCGGCGGCGCGGCCGCGGCGATCCTGCTCTACGAGTCGGCGCTCGGCCTCGGCATGGCCTGCGGCCCGCTGCTGGGCGCGGTGCTCGGCGACATGAAGTGGCGCTACCCGTTCTTCGGCACGGCCGTGCTCATGCTGATCGGCTTCGTCGCCATCTCGCTGTTCCTCAAGGAGCAGCCCAAGCCCGCGGCCCGCACCTCGCTGCTCGACCCGATCAAGGCGCTGGGCCACGGCGGCCTCGCCTCCGCCGCCGCGTCCGCGTTCTTCTACAACTACGCGTTCTTCACGGTCCTGGCGTTCACGCCGTTCGTGCTGAACATGTCGCCGTACCGCTCGGGCGCGGTCTTCTTCGCCTGGGGCGTGCTGCTGGCGGTCTTCTCGGTGCTGGTCGCGCCGCGCCTGCAGGCCCGGTTCGGGTCGCTGAAGGTGCTCGGCGGCTCCCTGGTGCTGCTCGCCGCGGACCTGGCCGTCCTCGGTTACGGAGACCACACCACCGCGATCGTCTGCACGATCGTCTCCGGCGCCCTGATCGGCGTGAACAACACCGTCTTCACCGAACTGGCGCTCGGCGTCTCGGACGCGCCGCGCCCGGTGGCCAGCGCCGGCTACAACTTCGTCCGCTGGTTCGCCGCCGCCGCGGCCCCCTACCTGGCGCCGAAGATCGAGGAGTGGACCGACATCCACATCCCGTTCGTGGTCGCGGCGCTGGCCGCGCTGGCGGGCGCCGGCGTGATCGCGCTGCGCCGCCGGCACCTGACCGTCGTCCACGCCGAGGACGTCGTCGCGCAGGCGCACCCGGCGCACCACTCCGCCGCGGGTACTGCGGCCGCCACGCGCT
>WRCZ01000427.1 GCA_009783685.1 Actinomycetes bacterium | reverse complement strand
TTCCGGGTGGACGTGGAGAAGGGGCTGCCGCTGGACGGGCAGCTGTTCTCCGACGCGGTCTTCACGACCCTGAACGATCCGCGGAGTTGGGGCCACGGCGGCACGATGAGCTTCGAGCGGGTGTCCACCGGCCCCGCGGACATCGTGGTGACCCTCGCCAGCCCCGGCACCACCGCCAAGTGGTGCGCGAAGTCCGGTCTGGACACGTCGGTTGAGAACGTGTCATGTGACGCTGCGTCAACCCCGCGGACGATGATCAACGCCTACCGGTGGGCCCAGGGCGCCGTCACCTACGGCGCGTCGCGGATGCACGAGTACCGCCAGATGCTCGTCAACCACGAGATCGGGCACCGCCTCGGGCACGACCACGTGGGCTGCCCCCAGGAGGGCGCGCTCGCCCCGGTGATGATGCAGCAGACCAAGTTCCTGTCGCTGGACGGCGGTCCCACCTGCAAACCCAACCCCTGGCCGTTCCCCTAGCCGCTGTCACCCGCGGGGTCGCCGCCGGTGAGGGTCCGCCCCTCTCCATAAGTGATCCTTATCGCTTCTCTTGATGTCGCTTTGACATCCGAGGGTGCTTCGCTGCACTCTTCTGTGCATGTCGCACCGCCACGCAACGCCGTCCCCGCGCGCCAGCATCGAGCTGGCGCTGATCGGCGTGGCCGCGCACTGCGTCGCCGACGTGCACTGTCGGTGACGACTCCCGGCCCTGACGCGTAGAGGCACCCGCCTCCGCCTCCGGGCCGCTCCCGGCGGACCGCTCCGCCCTTCCCCTCCGCGCCGGGCGCGGCCGTGTGCCGTGCCGTCCCGCGGACGGAATCCCCTCGTGCCACGGCTCCACCCTGCTCCGCCGTCGCTCCGCTTCCCGCGGGGCGGCGCTCCTGTCTCGACTTCGTCCTGCGTGAAAGGTCCCACGATGCGTCATCTGCCCGTCACATCCCGCCGCCTCGGCGTGATAGCCATCGGTCTGGCCATTGCGGCGGGGGCCGTCGCCTGCGGCCCGAAGGGCGGGAACGACGCGAAGGCGGGCGCCGGCGCCAAGCCCCAGAAGGGCGGCACGCTCTACGTCCTCAACAACCAGGCGCAGGAGGACTTCGACCCGGCCCGCCTCTACACCTCCGGCGGCGGCAATATCCCCTCCCTGGTCTACCGCACGCTGACCACCCGCAACCGCGCCGACGGCGCCGCGGGCGCCAAGGTCGTCCCCGACCTCGCCACCAACACCGGCGAGCCCAGCCAGGACGCGACGGTGTGGACGTACCACCTCAAGGACGGCCTGAAGTACCAGGACGGCACGCCCATCACCACCGCCGACATCAAGTACGACATCGAGCGGTCCTTCGCCCCCGAACTGTCCGGCGGCGCCCCCTACCTGCGCGACTGGCTGGTCGGCGCGGCCGACTACCAGGGCCCGTACAAGGACCCCAAGGGCCTGGCCTCGATCGAGACGCCCGACGCGAAGACGATCGTCTTCCACCTGAACAAGCCCGAGGGCGAGTTCCCGCTGCTGGCCACCCAGACCTCGTTCGCCCCGGTGCCCAAGGCCAAGGACACCGGCACCAAGTACGCCGAGCACCCGGTGTCCTCCGGCCCGTACGTGGTGGTGAGCAACGAGAACAACGGCGAGCACATCGTCCTCAAGCGCAACCCCAACTGGTCGGCGGCCACCGACGACCAGCGCAAGGCCTACCCCGACGTCATCGACGTGCAGTCCGGCATCGACCAGGCCGTGATCAACCAGCGGCTGGCGGCCGGCGTGGGCAAGGACGCGGACGCCGTCACCACCGACACCAACCTCGGCCCGGCCGAACTCGCCAAGATCACCGGCGACAAGACCCTGGCCTCCCGGGTCGGCACCGGCCACTTCGGCTACACCGACTACATCGCCTTCAACCCGAAGGTGAAGCCGTTCGACAACATCAAGGTGCGCGAGGCCATCGCCTACGCGATCAACCGCACCACCGTCGTCAACGCGCAGGGCGGCTCCTCGCTCAACGAGGCGGCCACCACCTTCCTGCCCCAGCAGGCGGCGTTCGGCTACACGCCGTATGACCCGTTCCCGGCCGGCGCCACCGGCGACCCGGCCAAGGCCAAGGAGCTGCTGAAGGAGGCCGGTTACCCCGACGGCCTGACCGTCTCCCTCAGCCACGACGTCACCAAGGGCGACGAGCAGGGCCCGGAGGTCGCCACCGCGATCCAGGAGGCGCTCAAGCTCGCCGGTATCACCGTCAAGCTGGACGGCCAGGAGCACAACGCCTACAGCGACAAGATCCACAACGTGAAGACCGAGCCCGGCTTCTTCCTCGCCGGCTGGGGCGCGGACTGGCCGTCCGGCGGCCCGTTCCTCGGCCCGATCTTCGACGGCCGGCAGATCGTCACCGGCGGCGACAACTTCAACAACGCCCAGCTGAACGACCCTTCGGTGAACGGCGAGATCGACGCGATCAACAAGATCACCGACCTGAAGGCCGCCGCGGTCCGCTGGGGCGCGCTGGACAAGAAGATCGGCGAGCAGGCGCTCACCGTGCCGCTGTACCACCCGGTCTACAAGCGGCTGTACGGCAAGAACGTCAAGAACGTCGTGATCAGCGACTGGACCGGCGTGCTGGACGTCTCCCAGGCCGCGGTGAAGTGACGCCGTGACGTTTGCGGGGACGGAAGTGACACGGCCCGCCGAGGGGGGAGCAGGCGCACTCGCGCCGGCTCCCCCCTCGGGGGCCCGCCAGGTCTGGCGGCGGCTGCGCGGCCGCCCCGCGGCCCTGGCCGGCGGCGCGGTCATCGTGCTGCTGGTCCTGGTCGCGCTGGGCGCGCCGCTGCTCGCCGGGATCGAGGGCCAGGACACCACCAGCTACCACGCCGACCTGGTGAACTCCGCGTCCGGCGGAGTGCCGCGCGGCACCTTCGGCGGCATCAGCGGCTCCCACTGGCTGGGCGTCGAACCGGGCACCGGGCGCGACCTGTTCGCCCGGCTCGCCTACGGCGCCCGGGTCTCGCTCGGCGTCGCGATCGCCGCCACGGTGCTGCAGGTGCTGATCGGCGTGGCCTTCGGGCTCGCCGCCGGACTCGGCAACCGCTGGGTCGACGGCCTGCTCAGCCGCATCACCGACATCTTCGTCGTGATGCCCGCGCTGATCCTGGCCATCGCGCTGCTCGCCGTGGTGCCCAGCGGGTTCCCGCGGCCGGTGCTGCTGACGCTGGTGCTGGGATTCATCGCCTGGGGCGGCTTCGCGAAGATCGTCCGGGCCCAGGTGCTCACCCAGAAGTCCCTGGACTACGTGGCGGCGTCCCGGCTCGCCGGCTCCTCGCCGTGGCGCACCGCCCGGCGCGAGCTGCTGCCGGCGCTGGTCGCGCCCGTGCTGACGTACGCCGCGGTGACGCTGCCCACCAACATCGTCTCCGAGGCGGGGCTGTCCTTCCTCGGGATCGGCGTCACCCCGCCGACCCCGTCCTGGGGCCAGATGCTCTCCAGCGCCACCACCTGGTACCAGGCCGACTCGGCGTACGTGCTGCTGCCGGCCGCGCTGCTGTTCGTCATCGTGCTCGCCTTCACCGTCTTCGCCGACGGCATCCGCGCGGCACTCGACCCGCGGGCCGCGAGCCGGCTGAGGGTCGGCACCCGCGCCGGACGGCGCGCGGGCCGGGAGGCCGGCGCGGCCACCGGGGGAGGGGAGACCGCATGACCGGGCTGCCCGCCTTCCTGCTGCGCCGCCTCCTCCAGGCCGTGGTGGTCCTGCTGGTACTGGCCGCCGTGCTCTACGCGGTGTTCTACCTCGCCCCCGGCGACGCCGCCCGGCTCGCCTGCGGCCCCAAGTGCTCGACCGCCCAGGTCGCCCAGATCCGCGGCCAGATGGGCCTCGACGACCCGGTGTACCTGCAGTTCTGGCACTTCCTCCAGGGCATCGTCGGCGGCCACACCTACAGCACCGGCACCGGCTCGCTGCACTGCCCCGCGCCGTGCCTCGGCCAGTCGTACCGCACCGGCGAGCTGGTCACCGACCTCATCACCCAGAAGCTGCCGGCCACCGCGTCGCTGGCGCTGGGCGCCATGGTGCTGTGGCTGGTCATCGGTGTCGGCACCGGCCTGGTCTCGGCGCTGCGCCGCGGCGGCATCACCGAACGGCTGCTCACCGGGTTCACCCTGGTCGGCGTGGCCACCCCGGTGTTCATCACCGGCATCCTGCTGCTGCTCGTCTTCTGCTCCTGGCTGCAGTGGCTGCCCTACCCCTCGTACGTCCCGTTCACCGACGACCCGCAGCAGTGGGCCTGGAACCTGCTGCTGCCGTGGCTCGCGCTGGCCCTGGTCGAAGCGGCCAAGTACGCGCGGCTGACCCGCTCCTCGATGCTGGAGACCCTCGCCGAGGACCACATCAGGACCTTCCGCGCCTACGGCGTCGGCGAGGCCGCGGTGGTCCGGCGGCACGCGCTGCGCGGGGCGCTCACCCCGGTCATCGCGCTGTCCGCGCTGGACCTCGGCACCATGTTCGGCGGCGCGCTGCTCACCGAGACCCTGTTCGGCATCCCGGGCCTGGGCCAGCAGCTCGTGCAGTCCGTGCAGCTCAAGGACCTGCCGGTGGTCGTCGGGATCGTCCTGGTGATGGGGCTCGCGGTGGTGCTGGCGAACGCCGTCGCCGACGTGCTCTACGCGCTCGCCGACCGAAGGGTGGTACTGGCATGACGGCCGACAGCGGCACGCCGCGGACCGGGGACGGGACGCAGGCCGCCCTGGCGACGGCGCCGGCCCTGGCTTCCGCGCCTCTGGTCGAGGTCGCCGGCCTGCGCATCGAGTTCCCGACTGACGGCGGTGCGGTGCGGGCCGTCGACGGGCTGGACTTCACCCTCGGCGCGGGCGGCGCGCTCGGCCTCGTGGGGGAGTCCGGCTCCGGCAAGAGCGCCACCGCCTACGCCCTGCTCGGCCTGCACCGCGGCACCGGCGCGCGGGTCTCCGGCACGGTCCGGGTCGACGGCACCGACGTGCTCGCCGCCACCGACGCGGAACTGCGCCGGCTGCGCGGCGGCTCGGCCGCCATGGTCTTCCAGGACCCGCTGTCCGCCCTCGACCCGTACTACGCGATCGGCGACCAGATCGCCGAGGTGTACCGGGTCCACCACCGGGTGGCGCGGTCCGCGGCCCGCGCGCGGGCGGTGGAGGTGCTCGACCGGGTCGGCATCGCCGACGCCGCCCGGCGGTCCCGGTCCCGCCCGCACGAGTTCAGCGGCGGCATGCGGCAGCGCGCGCTGATCGCCATGGCGCTCGCCTGCGAGCCGCGGCTGCTGATCGCGGACGAGCCGACGACCGCGCTCGACGTCACCGTGCAGGCCCAGATCCTCGACCTGCTCCACGAGTTGCGGGCCGAGACCGGCATGGGGCTGCTCCTGGTCACCCACGACCTGGGCGTCGTCGCCGGCAGCGTCGAGGAGATCCTCGTCATGCGGGACGGCGCCGCCGTCGAACGCGGCACGGTCGGCACGGTCCTGGCCGCACCGACCGCCGCCTACACCCGCGCCTTGCTGGCCGCCGTCCCGCGGCTGGAGCGGCCGGTGGCGGTGGGTGCCGGGGCGAAGGCCCACGCGGCCGGGACGTCCGAGTCGGAGACCGGGACGGCCGGGGCGGAACCGGCCGGGACGGCCAAGGAGGCCGCCGCGGAGGCGGAACCGGCAGGGACCGTC
>WRCZ01000426.1 GCA_009783685.1 Actinomycetes bacterium | reverse complement strand
GCCGCGTTCATGGCCGTGGTGAAGGCCGACGGCTACGGCCACGGCATGGTCCCGTGCGCCCGGGCCGCGCTGGAGGCAGGCGCGACCTGGCTCGGCGCGGCCACGCCCGAGGAGGCGCTGGCGCTGCGCGCCGCCGGCCTGGACGCCCGGGTGCTGTGCTGGCTGTGGACGCCCGGCGGACCCTGGCGCGCTTGCATCGAGGCCGGCATCGACGTGACCGTCAGCGGCCACTGGGCGCTGGCCGAGGTGTCCGAGGCCGCCCGCCTCGCCGGCCGCAGCGCCCGCGTGCAGCTGAAGATCGACGCCGGCCTGGGCCGCAACGGCGCGCAGCCCGCCGACTGGCCGGACCTGGTGCGGGCCGCCCGGCAGGCGGAGCGCGACGGCCTGGTCGAGGTCACCGGCGTGTGGGCGCACTTCAGTTGCGCCGACGAGCCGGGCCATCCGTCGATCGCCCGCGAACTGTCCGTCTTCCGCACCGCGCTGGCGCAGGCCGAGGAAGCGGGCCTGACCCCGGAGGTGCGCCACATCGCGAACTCGCCGGGCACCCTGACGCTCCCCGAGGCGCACTACGACCTGGTCCGGCCGGGCGTGGCGATGTACGGCATCTCGCCGGTGCCGCAGACCGCGGGACCCGAGGAGTTCGGGCTGCGGCCGGTGATGACGCTGGGCGGCCGGCTGGCCTCGGTCAAGCGGGTGCCCGGCGGGCACGGCGTCAGCTACGGCCACCAGTACGTGACTCCGGGCGAGACCACGCTTGCGCTGGTCCCCCTGGGGTACGCAGACGGTGTGCCCCGGCACGCGTCCGGTGCGGGCCCCGTACTGGTGGCCGGGAAATGGCGGACGGTGGCGGGACGGGTGGCGATGGACCAGTTCGTGGTGGACCTCGGCGGCGACGCCGCGTCCCCGGGCGACGAGGCGGTGCTGTTCGGCCCCGGCGACCGCGGCGAGCCCACCGCCGAGGACTGGGCCCGGGCGTGCGGCACCATCGCCTACGAGATCGTCACCCGGATCGGTGCCCGGGTGCCCCGCGTCTACGTCGGCGCGCGCTGATGGCGGACGGGAAGTGGGAACGGGCCGGGCTGGTCGGCGCCGCGATCGGCGTGGTCGCTGCCGGCGCCGCGGCGGGCGTGGCGATAGAACGGGTCACCGTCGGCCGCGGGATGCGGCGCAAGGCCCGGCTGGCGCTGGACGCCGCGGGCTCCTACGGCAGCCTGCGCGGCGCGCCCGGCACGGCGATCGCCGAGGACGGCACCGAGCTGTACTACGAGATCGACGAGACCGACCCGGTGGACGTACCGCCCGCCGAGGCGCCGCGCTCCAAGCGCGGCTGGCTGCGCGCGAGCCGGACCCGCCCGGCGCCGCTGCCGGTCACCGTGGTCTTCTCGCACGGCTACTGCCTCAACCAGGACGCCTTCCACTTCCAGCGGGCCGCGCTGCGCGGCGCGGTGCGCACGGTCTTCTGGGACCAGCGCAGCCACGGCCGCAGCGAGCGCGGCCACGACCAGGCCGAGGGCGGGCCGGTCAGCATCGACCAGCTGGGCCGGGACCTGAAGGCGGTGCTGGACGCGGCGGTGCCCGAGGGGCCGATCGTCCTGGTCGGCCACTCGATGGGCGGCATGACGGTGATGGCGTTCGCCGACCAGTTCCCCGAGTACGTGGCCGAGCGCGTCGCGGGCGTGGCGCTGGTGTCCACCTCGGCGGGCAAGCTGGCCGCCGTCACGTTCGGGCTGCCGGCGGCCGGCGCGCGGGCGTTCCGGGCGGTGGCGCCCGGCGTGCTGAAGGTGCTGGGCAGCCAGGTCGACCTGGTCGAGCGGACCCGGCGGGCCACCGCCGACCTGTTCGCCGGGATCATCAAGCGCTACTCGTTCGGCTCCGACGACGTCGACCCCGCGGTCGAGCGGTTCGCCGAGCGGCTGATCGAGGCCACGCCGATCGACGTGGTCGCCGAGTTCTACCCGGCGTTCACCGAGCACGAGAAGGCCGACGCGCTGGAGGTGCTGGACGGCCTGCCGGGACTGGTGCTGGCCGGGGACAAGGACCTGCTGACGCCGAGCGCGCACAGCACGGAGATCGCCGAGCGGCTGCCGGCCGCCGAGCTGGTCGTCGTTCCGGGCGCGGGCCATCTGGTCCTCATGGAGCGACCCGAACTGGTGAACGCGGCGCTCGCCCGGGTCGTCGCCGAGGCCGCCGACGCGGTCCGTGCGCCCGTCCCGCCGCGCCTGAGGGAGCTGACCGGCGCGGTCGACGCGTAGCATTCGCCGATATGGGCACACCGCACGACCGGTACCCCGCGGGTACCGCCGAAGACGCTCCGGCCGTCCGCATCACCGTCCGCACCGCCGACCGTATGCAGGAGCTGGGCCGGCGGCTGGCGGCCCTGCTCGCCCCCGGCGACCTGGTGCTGCTGAGCGGCGAGCTGGGCGCCGGCAAGACCACGCTGACCCGGGGCCTGGGCGAGGGCCTGAACGTCCGGGGCGCCGTGACCTCGCCGACGTTCGTCATAGCCCGCGTCCACCCGTCGCTGACCGGCGGTCCGGCGCTCGTCCACGTGGACGCCTACCGGCTCGGCGGCGGCCTCGACGAGATGGAGGACCTCGACCTCGACGTGTCGCTGCCGGAGTCGGTGGTGGTCGTGGAGTGGGGCGAGGGCAAGGTCGAGGACCTGTCCGAGGCGCGGCTTCAGGTGGTCATCTCGCGGGCCATCGGCGGGCCGCACGGCGCGGACGGCGCCGGCGCCACGGATGCCGCGGACGCCCCGGCCGCCATGAACGGCATGGACGGCGTGAACGGCATGGACACCGCCCCGCCGGCGGACGACGTGCGCGAGGTGACGGTCACCGGCGTCGGCCCGCGCTGGGCCCAGGAGGACCTGACCGCGCTGGAGGGGTGAGGCCGCGCACCCGCGCGCCGGGTGCGCCGACAGCGTGTCGGGAAGATGTTGCGCCGGGACGGGCGCCCGTGGTCTGCTGGATACGGGCACCAACTTAGGGCTGCCTAACTTCGTCTGCTTGGGGAGGCGCGCATGTCGGCCCACGACCCGCAGGACCAGCACCACGACGCTCCCGTCCCGCCGGCCGGACCCGCCGCGGACGCCCCCGGCGCCCGCGGCGACGCCACTCCCTCGGTCCGGGACGTGCTCGCGTCCTGTGCCGCCGCCCGCACCGTCTCCACGCCGCCGGACGACACCGCGCCCGCCGCGGGCCCGGCGCGCGCCGAGCAGCCGTCCGGCGCCTCGCAGGACACCTCGGCCGAGACGCGCCCGCCGTCCTCCCGCGGACGCGACGCCGCCTGACCGGCGGCAGCCGGGGCCCTGCGCCTCACTCGTACGAGTGATTCTCGCCTCGCGTTCGCCGGTGTGACCTCCGGCCGGCGCCGGCGCGTCCCCGCGGGGTGCCCCGGCGCTCCTTCGCCCGCGTCCGGCGCGCTACGGGACCACTTCGACGGTGGTGCCGATCGTGGCGAACTGCCAGAGCGCGTCGCCGTCCGCCCGGCTCTCCCGGATCGCCGGGGTCGGCCGGGCGCCCGCCTTGGCCGCGCCGACGGCCGCGCTGAAGCCGATGTTCGTGTCCCCGGACTGCGCGAACAGCACCACGTGCTCGACCGCCGCGCCGTCGCCGCCGCTGCTGCGGGCGCCGCGCGCGAACACCTCGTGGGCGCCCAGCGGCGGCGCCGGGTCGCCGCCCGCGACCGGATAGGCGCGCAGCACCCGCTCGGCCCCGGTGACCAGCCACACCCGGTGCCCGGCGATGCTGTAGACGACCCGCATGCCGGACCCGCAGTCGGCCGGCAGCCCGGCGTGCCCGCAGGCGCCGGCGGCGTCTTCGGCGTGCCCGGCCGCATAGGGGTTGGCGGGCGCCGAGTCCGCGGCCTGCGCGGTCAGCACGGCGACGGTGGCCAGGGCCGCGGTGACGAGACCGGCCACCAGGGTGCCGGAGGCGAAGCGTGGCAAGAAGGCTCCCTCGGGTCCGCGCCTGCTGCGGCGCCGATGCCGGCATCGGGACGGTACGTTTCCCGGCCGGTCCTCCTGCTCTCCGCCGCCTTCGGCAGGGGACCCCGCGGACGTCCGATCGGCTCGGGTCTTCCCGGCCGGCGCCCGGTGTGAACCGCTCTGTGTGTAGATGCACCCTTTCGACGGGCATGAGGATGCCGCCCGCCACCCGTGCGGGCGCATCGCGCGCCGTACGCTGGGGGCGTGCTGCTGCTTGCCTTCGACACCGCCACACCCGCCGTCACCGCCGCCCTCCACGACGGGGAGCGGGTGCTCGCCGAGTCCACGGTGGTCGACGCGCGCAGGCACGGCGAACTCCTCGTCCCCGCCGTCGACCGCGTCATGTCCACCGCGGGCCGCGCGCTGACCGACCTGACCGGCGTCGTGGTCGGCGTCGGCCCCGGCCCGTACACCGGGCTGCGCGTCGGTCTGGTGACCGCCGCGGCGTTCGGTGACGCGCTCGGCGTGCCGGTGCACGGGGTGTGCACGCTCGACGGCCTGGCGTGGGCGGCCGGCGAGGCGGGCCTGGAGGGCCCGTTCACCGTGGCCACCGACGCCCGGCGCAAGGAGGTCTACTGGGCGCGGTACGACCGCCCGGCGCAGCGGGCCACCGAGCCCGCCGTGGACCGCCCGGCCGACCTGCCCGCGGACATCGCCGCGCTGCCGTCGGTCGGCGCCGGCGCGGAGCTCTACCCGCAGGTCTTCACCGACCACCGCCCGTCCCCGGCCCACCAGTCGGCCGGCGCGCTGGCCGCGGTCGCCGCGCACCGCCTGGCGACCGGCGAGCCGTTCGAGCCCGCGCTGCCGCTGTACCTGCGGCGGCCGGACGCGCAGGTGCCCGCGGGCTACAAGGCGGTACTGCCGACGTGACCGAGGCCGTCCTGCGGGACATGCGCTGGTGGGACATGGACGCCGTGCTCGCGCTGGAACACGACCTGTTCCCCGAGGACGCCTGGTCCCGCGGCATGTTCTGGTCCGAACTCGCCGACGCCGGGCACCCGGCGGCGAGCCGTACCTACGTCGTCGCCGAGGACGGCGGCGGCCGGATCGTCGGGTACGCCGGGCTCGCCGCGGTGGCCGGCACCGGCGACGTGCAGACCATCGCCGCCGCCCGCGACCACTGGGGCACCGGCCTCGGCGCCCGGCTGCTGACCGCACTGCTGCGGGCCGCGACCGCCGCCGAGTGCCACGAGGTGCTGCTGGAGGTGCGGGTCGACAACGGCCGCGCGCAGCGCCTGTACGAGCGGTTCGGCTTCGCGCCGATCGGCTTCCGCAAGGGCTACTACCAGCCGGGCAACGTGGACGCGCTGGTCATGCGGCTCGCCGACCCGGCACAGAACACCGTTGAGGAAATCCATGGCTGACGAACCCCTTGTCCTCGGTATCGAGACCTCGTGCGACGAGACCGGTGTCGGCATCGTGCGCGGGCACACCCTGCTCGCCGACGCCGTCGCCTCCAGCGTCGACGAGCACGCCCGCTACGGCGGGGTGGTCCCCGAGGTCGCCAGCCGCGCGCACCTGGAGGCGATGGTCCCCACCATCCAGCGCGCGCTGAAGCAGGCCGGCGTCTCCGCCCGCGACCTGGACGGCATCGCCGTCACCGCGGGCCCCGGGCTGGCCGGCGCGCTGCTCGTCGGGGTGTCGGCGGCCAAGGCGTACGCCTACGCCCTCGGCAAGCCGCTGTACGGCG
>WRCZ01000425.1 GCA_009783685.1 Actinomycetes bacterium | reverse complement strand
CTCGCGCGCGGTGGAGTAGCGCGTGCGCAGCAGCGCGGCTCGGACCGCCGCGGCGTCCTGCCGTGGATCCGTACGCCCGTCATGCCGGCCCCGCCGTCTGCGTGCATGCCGACCGGGCTGGAGCAACCCCGCCAACGGCCGCCTTTCCGGCGGACGGTGACAGGGATGCGGGGCGCGTGGAAGGCTGGCGCGATGCGTACGGATCTTGTGGACTGGCCGGCGGTCGCCGGCGGGGGCTTCCCGTTCCCGGCGAACGTCTCGGCGGACCTGCTCGCCGGGGAGCTGGCGGCGATGCTCATGTCGCCCGACCCCAAGGTGCGGGACGACCACGCCTACACCGCGGCCGCGCGGTGGATCCGCGCCGGGCGTCTCGACGAGGTGCTGACGTCGATGGGCGACACCGCGGCGGAGCGCTTCACCCATCCCGACGTGCAGGCGCGCACGTTCGCGCCGCTGATCCTCACGTGCGTGCTGGCCCGTGGGCGGGAGGTGCCCGAGGCGGTGCCCGGGCCCGCGGTGCGGCGCTGGTACGGGCAGTTCGCCGCCTGGTACCCGGCCGAGCGCGACACCCGCGGCTGGGACGACGAGCTGGGCTGGCTGCACGCCGTCGCCCACGGCGCCGACGCGGCCGCGGCGTTCGCCGCCGCCCTGCCCGAACACCGCGCGGACCTGCTGGAGTTGTGCGCGCGCCGGATGACGGCGGGCGACACCGGCTACCGCTACGCGCAGTTGGAGGACGCGCGGCTGGCCGCCGCGATCACCCGCATCCTGCTCGGGCCCGGGCTCGACGCCGGCCGGGCGACCGGGTGGCTGGACGTGGTGACCGCGGCGTTCGAGGGCGGCGGTCCCGGCGCGGTCCCGCCGTGGGCCTTCAACACCTTCGCCACGCTCCAGTCCCTGCACCTGCATCTGACCCGCGGCCTCGCGGACGGCGGCGTCCCGCCGCACGCCGCCGCCGTGGCCGACCGGGTCCTGGAGGTGCTGCGCCTGCCGTACTCCTGGCTGGGCTGAGCCGGCGGACAGCCGGGCCCTCGCGGAACGGCCGGGCCGGGGGCGGGTGCGGACAGCCGGTCCCTCGCGGAACGGTCGTGCCACGGGCGGGTGTTGGGGCCCAGCAAGGCTCGGACCGGCCCGCCGTCGGGGCGTTGGGGACGGTCGGTCCGGACACGCGTCGGAGCAGGACACGCATCGGGTCAGGACGCGCGTCGGAGCAGGACACGCGTCGGGTCAGGACGCGCGTCGGAGCAGGACCGCCTCGGCGTACGGCCCCCTCACCGCCACGGACTCGTCGGCGCGGGGCACGTCACGGCAGGACGGCGATGCCGTCGAGTTCGACCAGGGCCTGCTCGTCCCAGAGGCGGACGACGCCGACCACCGCCATGGCCGGGTAATCGCGGCCCGCCGACTCCCGCCAGATGCGGCCGAGTTCGCTGGCGTGCGCCCGGTAGGCGGCCACGTCGGTGGTGTAGACGGTGACCCGGGCCAGATCGGCGGGGGTGCCGCCGGCGGCGCGCAGCGCGGTCAGCAGGTTGGCCAGTGCGCAGGCGAACTGCGCGGGCAGGTCGTCGCCGGTCACCTTGCCCGCGGCGTCCAGGGAGGTCTGGCCGGCGAGCATCACCAGGGTGCCGCCGGTCGCGGTGACGGCGTGCGAGAAGCCGGTGGCGGGCGCGAGCTGGGCAGGGTTGATCCGGTGCAGGGTCATCGGTACAGCTCCCGGGCGATGATGGTGCGCTGGACCTCGCTGGCGCCCTCGTAGATCCGCGGCGCGCGCACCTCGCGGTAGAGGTGCTCCAGCAGGTGGCCGCGGCGCAGCGCGCGGGCGCCGTGGATCTGGACCGCGGCGTCGACCGCGAACTGGGCGGTCTCGGTGGCGTAGAGCTTGGCCATCGCGGCGCGCGCGGTGACGTCGGGCGCGCCCTCGTCGTAGGCGGCGGCCGCCGCGTACACCAGCAGGCGGGCGGCCTCGATGCGGGTGGCCATCTCGGCGAGCGGGTGGGAGACGGCCTGGAGGTCCCTGAGCGGCCCGCCGAACGCGGTGCGCCGGTCCGCGTGGGCCACGGCCGCGTCCAGCGCGGCCTGCGCCATGCCGACCGCGAACGCCCCGACGCTCGGCCGGAACAGGTCGAGGGTGGTCATCGCGACCCGGAAGCCGTGCCCCTCCTCGCCGAGCAGGTCCGCGGCGGAGACCGGCACCCCGTCGAAGGCGAGCCGTCCGACGGGGTGCGGGGAGAGCATGTCGAGGGGCTCGCCGGTCAGCCCCGGCCGGTCGGCGGGCACGGCGAAGGCGGTGACGCCGCGGGCGCCGGTGCCGGGGCGGGTGCGGGCGAAGACGGTGTAGACGTCGGCCTCGGGGGCGTTGGAGATCCAGCACTTGCCGCCGGTCAGCCGCCAGCGCCCGTCGCCGTCGGGTTCGGCGGCCAGTTGGAGGGCGCCGGCGTCGGAGCCGGCGCCCTCCTCGGTGAGCGCGAAGGCCGCGACGGCCCGGCCGGCCACCACCTCCGGCAGCCAGCGCGCGGCGACCTCGGGCGCGCTGAGCAGCGGGTGGGCGCCGAGGCCCTGGAGGGCGAGCGCGGTCTCGGCCTCGGTGCACTCGCGGGCCAGCGACTCGCGCAGCACGCACAGGTCGAGCGCGGAGGGCGGCCGGTCCTCGGGCAGGGCGCGGGCGATCAGCCCGGCGCCGGCGAGCGCGGCGAGCAGGGGGCGGTTCACCCGGCCGCCCGCTCCGGCGGGTGCGGCCGGGGGTGGCGGTGCCAGGCTGGGCCCAGGGTCCGTCAGAGGTTCGGCGGCGAGCGGGCGCAGGCGCTCCCGCGCGGTCGCACGCACCTCCTCGGACCATGCCGCGCGGTCCGGGTCGAGCCCGAATCGGGGAACGGGGTGCTCAGAAGAATCCATCACTCACACCCTTATCGCGTTCAGTTGACTGCCGTCATGAACACGTTACGCTGAAAAACGTCCGCAATCAGGTGCCGACGAGGGGCTCTGCCGCCATGGACCTGGACCTGCTGCCCTCAGCCCATGTGGACACGTTCGCGCGCGACCATCTGCCCCCGCCCGAGCAGTGGCCGGTCCTGGAGAACATCCCGGACTACCCGGAACGGCTCAACTGCGCCGCCGAGTTGCTGGCCGGAGGGGCGGACGACGCGGTGTGCCTGCGCACCCCGGACGGGCAGAGCTGGTCGTACCGGGAGCTGCGCGAGCAGTCCGCGCGGATCGCGCACGTGCTGACCGGCGAGCTCGGCGTGGTGCCCGGCAACCGGGTGCTGCTGCGCGGGCCCACCACCCCCTGGCTGGTGGCCTGCTGGCTTGCGGTGCTGCAGGCGGGCGCGGTCGCGGTCACGGTCCTGGCCGCCCAGCGGGCCCACGAGCTGGCCGAGGTCTGCGACATCGGGCAGGTGCGGTACGCGCTGTGCGACCACCGCTTCACCGGTGAGCTGGTCAAGGCCGCGGTGCCCGAGCTGCGGATCACCGCGTACGGCGGCGGGGGCGACGGCGACCTGCTGCGGCGGGCGCGGACGCAGCCGGCCGCGTACGACCCGGTGCCGACCTCGTCGGACGACGTGGCGCTGATCGCCTTCACCTCGGGCACGACCGGCCGCCCCAAGGGCTGCCTGCACTTCCACCGCGACGTGCTGGCCATCGCCGACACCTTCTCCGCGACCGTGCTGCGGCCGGCCGCCGACGACCTGTTCACCGGCAGCCCGCCGCTGGGCTTCACCTTCGGGCTGGGCGGCCTGGTGGTGTTCCCGATGCGGGTGGGTGCCTCGTCGCTGCTGCTGGAGAAGGCCGGGCCCGCGGAGCTGCTGGCCGCGGTCGAGGACCACGGGGTCACGGTGCTGTTCACCGCGCCGACCGCCTACCGGGCGATGCTCGCCGAGGCCGACGCGTACGACCTGACGAGCCTGCGGCGGTGCGTGTCGGCCGGGGAGAACCTGCCGGCCGCCACCTGGCAGGGCTGGTACGACCGGACCGGGCTGCGGCTGGTCAACGGGATCGGCTCGACGGAGATGCTGCACATCTTCATCTCCGCCGCCGGGCGGGAGGCGCGGCCCGGCGCCACCGGCCGGCCGGTGCCCGGGTACGCGGCGCAGGTCGTGGACGCCTCGCTGCAGCCGGTGCCGGACGGCGAGCCGGGCCTGCTGGCGGTACGCGGCCCGACCGGCTGCCGCTATCTGGCCGACCCGCGGCAGACCGAGTACGTGCGGGCCGGCTGGAACCTCACGGGCGACACCTATGTCCGGGACATCGACGGCTGGTTCCGCTACGTGGCACGGGCCGACGACATGATCATCTCGGCCGGCTACAACATCGCCGGGCCCGAGGTCGAGGAGACGCTGCTGCGGCACCCGGACGTGAAGGAGGCCGCCGTGATCGGCGTGCCGGACGAGGAACGCGGCCAGGTGGTGCGGGCGTTCGTGGTGCTGCACGAGGGCGTGGTGACCGGTGATCCGGCGGTCGAGGAGCTGCGGCGCTTCGCCAAGAGCGTCATGGTGCCCTACAAGTGCCCGCGCGAATTCCGCTTCCTGACCGAGCTGCCGCGCACCCCCACCGGCAAGCTGCAGCGCTTCCGGCTGCGCGACGTGACCTGACCCTGCCACATAAAGTGATCGTGTGACCGACGACCCGCGCCCCACGCACACGCCCGGTTCGCTGATCCTCAGCTTCTACGGCGCCTACGGGCGGTCAGAACTGGGCGGCAGCGTCCCGGTGGCGACGCTCATCCGGCTGATGGGCGCGGCCGAGGTGGACGCGCCGTCGGTGCGCTCGGCGGTGTCGCGGCTCAAGCGGCGCGGGCTGCTGGTGTCGCGGCGGGAGTCCGGGGCCGCCGCGTACGGGCTGTCGGACGACGCCCGGCAACTGCTCGCCGACGGCGACCGGCGGATCTACGGCGCCCGGCCGGAGACCGGCGCGGACTGGCTGCTGGTGGTGTTCTCGGTCCCGGAGTCCGAGCGCGCCAAGCGGCACCTGCTGCGGTCCCGGCTGGCCGGGCTCGGCTTCGGGCAGGCGGCACCCGGGGTGTGGATCGCCCCCGCGGCGCTGCACGAGGAGACCCGGCACACCCTGGACCGCCTGGGCCTGGCCGGGTACGTGGACCTGTTCCACGGCTCGCACGCCGGCTTCGACCCCACGGCCGAGGCGGTCCGCCGCTGGTGGGACCTGGACGCGCTGGCGGAGCTGCACCGCGGCTTCCTGGCCGCGCACGAGCCGGTCCTGGAGCGCTGGTCGGCGCGGCCGCCCGGGCCCGACCTCGCCTTCCGCGACTACCTGCGGGCCCTGGACTCCTGGCGACGGCTGCCCTACGCCGACCCCGGGCTGCCGCCGGAGCTGCTGCCCGGCGACTGGCCCGGCGCCCGTTCCGCGGAGGTCTTCGACCGCCTGCACACCCTGCTGCGGGACCGCGGGGCGCGCTTCGTGCACGAGTAGCCCCGGTCGCCCGGGCCGACCCGGCCGCAGGAAGGCGATGGAGGCCGAGCCCTGCCGCCTCCTCGGGCCCGGCGACCCCGTGCCCGGTCAACCGTCCAGCGTCAGCCGGGGTTTGGGGACGTCCGTGCGGCCGGTGGGCGGCGGAGCCCTCCCGCCTCCTCGGGACCCGGCGACCGCGTACCCGGTCAACCGTCCAGCGTCAGCCGGGGTTTGGGGACGTCCGTACGGCCGGTGGGCGGCGGAGCCCTCCCGCCTCCTCGGGACCCGGCGACCCCGTGCCCGATCAACCG
>WRCZ01000424.1 GCA_009783685.1 Actinomycetes bacterium | reverse complement strand
CCGGGAGGCCACCTTGGACCTGCGGGCGGGTGAGGTCACCGCGCTCATGGGCCGCAACGGCTCCGGGAAGTCCTCGCTGCTGTGGGCGCTGCACGGCGCGGGGCCGCGCCAGGCGGGCACGGTGCGGTTCGCCGACTCCGGTGCGGTGCCGGGCCAGGACGGGCCGACGCCGCCGGGAGACGCCCCGGCCGCCCCGGGCGGGCGCGCGGCGCACTGGCTGCGCGGCCGGCGCGCCAAGGGCGGCGGGGAGGAGCGCCGCCGCATCGGGCTGGTCCCGCAGACGCCCACCGACCTGCTGTACCTGGAGACCGTCGGTGCCGAACTCGCCCAGGCGGAACGGGAGTCGGGCGGCCGGTCGCCGGTTCGCGCCCGCGCCCTCCTGGACCGGTTCGCACCCGGGATCCCCGACGAGGTCCATCCCCGCGACCTGTCCGAGGGCCAGAAACTCGCCCTCGTGCTGGCCATCCAGCTCACCGCCGCGCCGTCCGTCGTCCTCCTCGACGAGCCGACCCGCGGTCTGGACTACCAGGCCAAGCGGCAGCTCATCCGGATCATCGACGACCTGGCCGCGGAGGGGCGCAGCGTGGTGATCTCCACCCACGACGTGGAGTTCGTGGCCGCCGGGGCGGACCGGGTGGTCGTCATGGCCGAGGGCGACATCGTCGCCGACGGGCCGACCGCCGACGTCATCGTCGCCTCGCCGTCCTTCGCGCCGCAGGCGGCCAAGATCCTCGCCCCGCTCCCCTATCTGACCGTCGCGCAGGTCGCCGACACCCTCACCGCCACGGGGGCCGGCCGATGAGCGCGCCGCGGACCCCCGCCCCGGGCGCGTCCCCGGCCGCCGGCTCGGCCACGGCCCCGGCGAACACCGGGCCGGGACGGCCGCGGCAGGCGACCGCCGTACGCATGCACGCCATGGCGGTCATCACGGTCACGCTGGCCGCGTTCATCGGTCTGGTCGCGTTCTTCTGGCCGTTCGTGGTCGCTCCCGGCCACTTCGGCTCGGCCTACGCCCCGCCGCTGATCTTCGGTGTCCTGCTGCTCCTGGTGCTGGCCGTGGTGTTCGCGCAGATCGCCGACGGCGGCATCGACGCCAAGGCGCTGGCCATGCTCGGCGTGCTGTCCGCCGTCAACGCCGCCCTGCGGCCGCTCGGAGCCGGAACCGCGGGAATCGAGACGGTCTTCTTCGTCCTGGTGCTGGCCGGCCGGGTGTTCGGGCCGGGCTTCGGCTTCACCCTGGGCTGCACGTCGTTGTTCGCCTCGGCGCTGCTGACCGGCGGTGTCGGGCCGTGGATGCCCTACCAGATGTTCGGCTGCGCCTTCGTGGGGATGCTGGCCGGCCTGCTGCCGCGGGCCCGCGGCAAGGCCGAGATCCTGCTGCTGGCCGCCTACGGATCGGTCTCGGGCTACCTGTTCGGCTTCCTGCTCAACCTGTCCTTCTGGCCGTTCTCCCTCGACCCCGGCAGCTCCATCGCCTACCTGCCCGGCCTGCCGTTCACCGAGCAGTGGCACCGCTACCTGGCCTTCGACGTCGCGACCTCGCTGGGCTGGGACACCGGCCGGGCAGTCACCAACTTCGTCGCCATCCTGCTCGCCGGGCCCGCCGCCCTCACCACCTTCCGCCGGGCCGCCCGCCGCGCGAGCTTCACCGCTCCGGTGCGCTTCACCGGTCCCGCGGCGTCGCCCGGCCTGCCGGAGGCGGGGACCGGGACGGCCGAGTAGGCCGGGGGCTGCGGGGCCGGTCACGCGGCGGAGATCGCGCTGCGGGCGCCTTCGAGCGCGGGGACGGCCTCGAGGACGAGGACGGCGAGGTCGTCGTCGACGGGCTCGGGGTCGAAGTCGTGGGCCGCGCGGCGGACCCGCTCCGCGACGGCCGTCGCGCCGAGGCCGCGGCAGCCGCGCAGCACTTCGGCCAGGCCGTCGTCGTCGTCCAACTGGCGGTCGCCGCTGCGGC
The DNA here is from genome assembly GCA_009783685.1 of Actinomycetes bacterium. Lineage (GTDB taxonomy): Bacteria > Actinomycetota > Actinomycetes > Streptomycetales > Streptomycetaceae > Actinacidiphila. The sequence goes on along the minus strand of WRCZ01000424.1, from coordinate 3,799 downwards.
GTTCGGTCACGCCGTCGGTCACGCACAGGAGGGTGTCGCCGGGCGCCAGGTAGAAGGAGTCGGCGTGGAACTCGGCGTCCTTGCTGATGCCGAGCAGCATCTGGGGTCCGGCGACCGGTTCCACCGTGCCGTCGGCGGACAGCCGGAGCGGGAGGGGGTGTCCGGCGCTGGCGACGGTGCAGTGGGCGCCGCCGGTTTCGGGGTCGGGGTCGAGTTCCCCGTAGAGCATGCTGACGAAGTGCGGCTCGACCAGTTCGCCGCCGTAGGTCATGGCCTCCTCGCCCTCCTCGGCCACGGCCGCGTTCAGCTTGCCGAGGACCGAGCCGGCTCCGGGGTTCTCGCGGGCGAGCATCCGCACCAGGTGCCGGGCCAGGCCGGTGAAGAACATCGCCTCCGGGTCACTGCCCATCACATCGCCGAGGAGGAAGCACCAGCGCCGGTCGCCGATCGGGAACAGGTCGTAGAAGTCGCCTCCGATGGTCTGGCCGGCGCCGTGCGGCTCGTAGACGATCGCCGAGTCGATGCCGGGGATCGCCGCGAGGGACACGGGGAGCTGCCGTCGCTGGAGGGCCCGGCTGATGGCGACCTGCTGGGTGTAGCGGCGGGCCGTGGCCACCGCCTGGGCCACCCGGCGGGCGACGTCCTCCAGAAGCCGCGTGGCTCCTTCGGGCAGCGGCAGCGGACCCGCCCGGCCGACGACCAGCGCGCCGAGGCACCGTCCGCCGGTGACCAGGGAGAAGGCCGTGGCGGTACCGGGCTCGATGGCGGCGCCGGCGTCCCTGAGGTCGCCCCGGGCTCCCTGCGGGGTGCGCGGCCAGGGCCACGGCCACGGGATGCCCGCCGGGGCGAGCCGGGCCGGCGGCGCGTGCTGCTGCTCCAGCGCCCGGCGCAGCGAGTCCAGGCACCGCTCCTCCCTGGCCCAGACGTGCGAGAGACCTGTCGTGCCGGTCTCGGAGGCGAGCCACACGCCGCACCAGTCGGCCAGCCGCGGCACCAGGAGCTGTCCGGTCAGGGCCGCCACCATGTCCTCGTCGAGCTGTCCGGCGAGCAGTTCGCCGGCCTCGGCGAGGAAGGACGCCGCGGCTCCGCCGCCCCAGTCGGCGTCGGCCGCGCGGCCGTCCTGCCGGGCGGGCGGGACGCGCTGCGCGGCGGCGTCCGGCTCCGGGCTGAGCATGGGCGTGTCGGGCGCGATGAGCGGCGCCTCGTCGGCCATGCCGGTCAGGCGGAACCACACCGTCTTCCGGTCGTGCGCGTAGGAGACGCCCCACGTCTCGGCCATCGCGTCGACGATCTACAGGCCGCGGCCATGTTCGTCGCGCCACGCGTCGTCACCGGTGTCCTTGCGCCGCAGCACCTGCGCGGCGGGGCGGCGGTCCGTCACCTCGACGACGACGGTCAGCGGGTACCCGCCGGCAAACGGTGCGGGCGCCGGGGGCGCCTCCAGGCGGCAGGCGACCGCGATCTCGGTCCCGGCGTGCAGCGCCGCGTTGGTCACCAGCTCGCTGACCAGCAGCACGGCGTCGTCGGCGAGCCGTGCCACCACCGTCTGTGATCCCGGGGACACGGTCGCGGCACGCTCGGTGAACTCGGTCCGCACGAACCGCCGCGCGGCGGAGGCCGCACGTTCGCCACCGGGCAGTCGTACGCGGAAGATCGGTTCGTGGGGGTGGGCGGAGGACAATCGATCACTCCTCCATCCTCGACACCGTCAACACGTGGTCACCACATGTACGATTTTATAGGGGTATAGCTGTACCAGAATCCGCGTCAAGGCAGGCACCATGTCAGGTGACTCATCAGCGGTGGGCACGGCGGAACTGCGGCCCTTGCTCGCCGCCATGAACGCTCTCCGCGACGGTGACTTCACGGTACGTGCGGGCGACCGCTACGCCGGCTACGACGGCCCCCTCGCGGAACTGGCCGCGGCGTTCGACCAGATCGTGGCGCAGAACGCGCATCTGGCGTCGGAACTCCAGCGCATCCGCCGCGAGGTCGTCCGGGGCGGCCGGCTGGACGAGCGGGTGACGCCCAGCCCGGGCCGGGGCACGTGGGCCGCCAACGTGGACGCGGCGAACCAGCTCGTGGAGGGGCTCGTGGTCCCGGTGTCCCACACGACCCGGGTCCTCGAAGCGGTCGCCGATGGGGACCTGACCCGGCGGCTGGACCTGAGCGAGGGTGACCGCCAACTGCGGGGCGAACTGGGCCGCCTGGCACGCGTGGTGAACCTGATGGTGGACCGGCTGGCCCTGTTCTCCGGCCGGGTGACGCGGGTCGCCCGGGACGTCGGCACCGAGGGACGGCTCGGCGGGCAGGCGCGGGTGGAGGGCGTCCACGGCACGTGGAAGCAGCTGACCACCGGCGTCAACGAGCTCGCCTCGAACCTCACCAACCAGGTGCGCGCCATCGCCGAGGTCGCCGGCGAGGTCGCCCAGGGGGACATGTCGGGCTCCATCGCGGTCGACGCGCAGGGCGAGGTGGCCGAGCTGAAGAACAACGTCAACCTGATGGTGTCCAGCCTCCGCGAGACGACCCGCGCCAAGGACTGGCTGACCCGCATCGCCGCCCTGACCCAGGGCCGGCGCGAGCTGGCGGAGATCGACGGCTACGAGACGATGCGCACCATCCGCTCCACACCGCGCCTCGCCGGGCTGCCGATCATCGCGCTCACCGCCAAGGCCATGGTGGGCGACCGCCAGAAGGCGATCGACAGCGGCGCCAACGACTACGTCGCCAAGCCCGTGGACATCGACCTCCTGCTGGCGGCCGTCACGGGCCTGCTCGACCCGGGGAGCGGCGAGGGGCCGGCGGGCGCGGAAGGCGAACGGGGAGGTGACGCGGAATGAGTCCCACGGCGCCCGATCGGGCCAGCATCCTCCTCGTCGACGACATGGAGGAGAACCTGATCGCCCTGGAGGCCGTCCTCGGCCCGCTGGACCAGGACCTCGTCCGGGCCAGCTCCGGCGAGGAGGCGCTCAAGGCGATGCTCCGGCAGGAGTTCGCCGTCGTCCTGCTCGACGTCCAGATGCCCGGCATGGACGGCATCGAGACCGCGTCCAACATCAAGCACCTGGACCAGACGAAGGACGTCCCGATCATCATCGTCACCGGGACCGACGCGGACATCTACCGCGGGTACTCGGTGGGTGCCGCGGACTTCCTGACCAAGCCCTTCGCTCCCTGGCTGCTGCGCACCAAGGTCAACGTGTTCCTGGACCTGTACCGAAAGAACCGCCAGCTCGCCCGCCAGGCCGAGCAGTTGAGGCGGCAGCTGTCCGCCGCGCAGACGCCCGCGGAGCGGCCTGCCGACGAGATCGCCGAGCACCTGGGCGCGATGAGCCGGCTGCTGGAGGGCGCCGGCCACCCCGACCGGGCGGAACTCGCCTGGCACCTCAACGCCGCGAAGCAGGCCGTCGGACGGCTGCGCGCGGACGCGTGACGCGCCGGCGCAGCCTGCCGGTTCACCCGGATCCGCCCGCCGCCGCGGCTCTCGCGCGGGGAAAGGTCGCGCGGACGCCGTCGCGGGGAGGCTCGGCGTCGGACCGCGGCGGCGGGCGGCGGGGGTCAGGCCAGCGAGTCGGAGGTGCGGCCGGGCGGGGTGCCGCCGGCGTCGGGGCCGGGGACGGCGTCGTCCGTCGCGGGCTCCCCGTCCTTCGCGGGCAGGGCGGCGCGGTCGGGCAGGAACAGCAGGGCCAGGACTGCGGCGATGACGACGATGACCCCGCAGGCCAGCAGGACGGTGTGCATCGCGGTGACGAACGCGTCGCGGACGGCATCGAGGATGCTCTGGCTCTTGAGCTTG
>WRCZ01000423.1 GCA_009783685.1 Actinomycetes bacterium | reverse complement strand
CGTGAGGCGTGCGCGCTCGACCGCGGCCGGTTCAACCTGGTCATCGACCGCCTCAAGGAGCTGTACGGCTGGTCGTGAGCGTCAGGCGTCGGCGGACGCGGAGTCCTTGGTCTCGGTGTCCTCGTCCTCCGGCACGTACTCGTCCGCCGCCTTCGCGGACTTGTCCTCGTCCGCCGGCTCGTCCTCGTCCGCCGCCTTCGCGGACTTGTCCTCGTCCGCCGGCTCGTCCGCCTCAGGCGCCTCGGCCTCGACCTCGGCCGGCTCGTCGGCCGCCTCGGGCTTCTCGTCGTCGAAGCGGGCGTCGAGCACGGCGTCGAGTTCCGCGGCCCATCCCTTGAGCTGGCTGCGGGACGGCGCCTCCACGTCGCACTGGAACCAGCGGCGCGTGGACGTGTACACGGTCACGCCGAACCGCTTGCCGAAGCGCGGCGTGTCGATCTCCACCGCGCCGATCTCGTCCCAGCCGAACTCGGCGGTCTCCCCGTCCAGGGTGAAGGTGACACCGCGGCGGTCGGCGATGATCGCGGCACGGCGGTCGGAGACCTCGAACACCGGCTTGCCGTCGTCGATGTCCTCGTCGTCGTCCGTCGCCTCGTCGGCGTCTGCGTCCTCGGCGGCCTCCTCGGCATCCGTCGTCTCGTCGGCGTCCGTCGCTTCGTCGGCGTCCGCGGCCTCGTCGGGCTGCGCGGCCTCGGGTTCCTCGGACTTGGCGGGCGCGGGCTTCTGCCCGGCGGACCCTCTCAGGGCGGCGGGGATCGCGTCCCCGCCGGCCTCCGGGCCGCTCCCGGTCTCCCCGAGCGCGGCGGACTGCGGCGGGACGAGGCCGGGGAAGAAGGCCGGGTCGGTCCCGGCGGCTGGCGTCGTCGGCTTCACGTTCTGACCTATGGGCTGCTCCACGGCCAGAAGTATGGCCGACGAAACTGTGCCGGCAACCGTCGCGCCCCCGGCTGCCCGTGTCCGATACCGAGTTGTGCCGTTCCGGCGGACACGAGCAGGGCCGCCCTTCCGTGCGACAGATACCCGGGCGGGGTATGGTCGTTGGCGCGCTGGGGCCGATGCCGGGCCCGGGCCGCGCGAGGGCAGGAGGCCGGGTATGACGGGTGCCACCGTGGCCCGCACCCGCGCGCCCGCCCTCTGGACGCTGCTCCTGGGCCTGCTCCTGATGCACGGCTCACCGGTGGCGGCCGCGGCCGGCTGCCACGGCACCGCCTTCAGCCCGGACCCCGTGGCGTCGATGGCGGGCACGATGACGACGGCGCCCGATGCGACGGCGGCGGGCCGTGTCCCGGCCGCCGGAACGATGGCCGCGGTCACCGGCTCGCGGCACACCGCCGTGCGCACGGGCCCGGCCCAGGAGGCCGAACTCCGCGCCGCGGGCACCGTGCACTCCGGCGGGAGCTGCACCGCGACGCCCGTGCGCGAACGCGTCGCGCCGGCCCAGGCGCACACCGTGGTGACCGTGCCCGCACACGCGCCCGAGGCCGTGCCGGGCGCGGCGGCCGGGCCCGAGCGGCGCGGACCGCCGGGCAGCGGACGGGAGTTGCTGCTCAAGGTGTCGGTCGCGCGCAGGTGAGGGCGCCGACCCGCGGCCGGCCGCCGCGGGCCCGCGCCCCGTTCACCCCGCGCGCCCCGGCGGCGCGCTCGTCAGGAAAGACCACTCGCATGCACCGTTCGTCCCCCCGCGCCGCGCTGCGCGCCCTCGCCGGCGCGGCCGCCCTCACCGCCGTCCTCGCCGCCTGCGGCTCCTCCGGCGGCACCGCGCACTCCTCGATGCCCGGCACGGACCACGCCACCGTGGCCCCGCCCGCCGCCACGTCGCCCGGCCACTCCGGCACCGCCTCGATGCCGGGAATGTCGGGGATGCCCGGCATGGCGGACGGCAGTCCCGGTGACGGCCTCAGCGACGTCCAGGACGGCTACCGCCTGGTCGCGACGGCGGCCTCGCTGCCCGCGGGCGCGGCCGCCCGCTACCGGTTCTCGGTGACCGGCGCCGACGGGATGCCCGTCACGGACTTCGCCGTCGAGCAGAACGAGCGCCTGCACTTCTACGCCGTGCGCTCCGACCTGACCGGGTTCCAGCACGTCCACCCGGTGATGGCCGCGAACGGCCACTGGACGGCGGACCTGGCGGCGCTCGCCCCGGGGCACTGGCGCCTGTACGCGACGTTCACGCCCGCGTCCGGGCCGGGCGCGGGCCACGACGTGGTGCTGTCCCGCCCGTTGACCGTGCCGGGGCGCGCCACGGCCGTCGCGCTGCCCGCCGCGGCCCCGGCGGTCGAGGCCGACGGGTACACGGTGACCGTCAACGGCGATCCCGCGGGCGGCGCGGCCCACCCGCTCACCGTGCGGTTCACCCGCAACGGCGCGCCGGTCAAGGACCTGGAGCCGTACCTGGGCACGTACGCGCACCTGACGGCGTTCCACGCGGGCGACATGGCGTTCGCGCACCTGCACCCGGCCACGCCGGTGAAGGGCCGTCACGGCGGCCCGCAGCTGTCCTTCCACGCGGAGCTGCAGAAGCCGGGCGACTGGCGGCTGTTCCTGCAGTTCCGCACCGGCGGGGTGCTGCACACCGCCGCGCTGACGCTGCACGTCGCCTGACGCGGGCCCGCAACGGCCGCGCCCCGCACGGAGCGGCGCGGCCCGCGGGCTCACCGCGCGCCGGCCGCGCCGCTCACCGGGGGGCGGGGTCGGCGCCGAGCAGCCGGCGCAGCAGGGACTCGTCGGCGGGCGTGAGGTCGTCCACGAACCGCAGCAGCACCGTGGCGTGGTCCGGTTCGCCCTCCAGCGTCTGCCGCATCCGGCGGGCGGCCAGGCCCGGCGGGTCGGCGATCGGCGCGTAGGCGTAGGCACGGCCGCGCGGCGCGCGGACGAGTACGCCCTTGCCGTACAGCCGTGAGAGGGTCGTCACGACGGTGCTGTAGGCGAGGTCCTCCGGGAGGCGGGTCATCACCTCGGCGGGCGTCAGCGGCTCCCCCGCGGACTGCAGGACGTCCAGGACCTCGGCGGCCAGTACGCCGTTGGCCTTCCTGCGGGGCGGCGTGCCGTCCGCGGTGCGTGATGCGTCCGTTGTCACGACTTGGCCTCCCCTCTGCCCGTCGCCTAGAGTCGCGTAGACCATCTACGCGACTGTAGACACAGCAGCACGAGTGTGCCACACGGCCCGCTCGCCGCACCGCCCGCCGGAATCCCGGGACGGGCGCGAACCTCCCGGGACGGACTCCCCCTTGAGCGCGATCAGTATCGGACAGGCCGCGGTGCTCGGTGTGGTCGAGGGCGTGACCGAGTTCCTGCCGGTCTCCTCCACCGGGCACCTCAAGATCACCGAGGGCCTGATGAACATCCCGGTCGACGACAAGGCGGTCGTCGGCTTCACCGCCGTCATCCAGGTGGGGGCGATCGGGGCGGTCCTGGCCTACTTCTTCAAGGACATCTCGCGGATCGTCACCGCGTTCGCCCGGGGCCTGGGCAACAAGGAGGAGCGGTACCACCACGACTACAAGTTCGCCTGGTGGGTCATCTACGCGACCATCCCGATCGTCGTCGTCGGGCTCGCCGCCAAGCCGCTGATCGACGGGGCGCTGGCCTCCCTGTGGGTGGTCGCCGGGTCCCTGATCGTGGGCAGCGGGTTCATGTGGGCCGCGGACCAGATGGGCCGCCACAAGCGCGGGGAGGACGACACCGACCTCAAGGACGCGATGATCGTCGGCTCCTCGCAGATCCTCGCGCTGCTGTTCCCCGGGTTCTCCCGGTCGGGCGCGACCATCTCCACCGCGCTCATCCGCGACCTGGACCGGCTGGCCGCCACCCGGCTGTCGTTCTTCCTCGGCATCCCCGCGCTCACCGGCGCCGGCCTCTACGAGCTCAAGGACGCGCTGGGCACCGGCGCGGGCGCCGGGCCGCTGATCGTCGGCACCGTCATCTCGTTCATCGTGGCGTACGCCTCGATCGCCTGGCTGCTGAAGTTCGTGGCCAACCACTCCCTCAACGCCTTCGTCGGCTACCGCATCCTCATCGGCGTCGTCCTCATGGGCCTGCTCGGCACCGGCGTCCTGTCGGCCTGAGCGGGCCGCGCGGCACCGCCTCGCCGCGCCGCCACGCGGATCCCGGCCCCGGCCCCTAGCCTGGGGCCATGGAGATCATGAGCGACGCGCAGTGGCGGGCGTTCGTCATGGACGGCACCCGCACCGGAAAGCTCGGGGTGACGCGGAAGGACGGGCGTCCGCACGTGACGCCCATCTGGTTCGTGCTGGACGACGCGGACCCGGACGACGTCCGGGTGATGTGGAACACCGGCGTCGACTCGGTGAAGGGCCGGGCCCTGCGGCGCGACCCGCACTTCGCGCTGTGCGTCGACGACCAGCAGCCGCCGTTCTCCTTCGTGCTCCTGGAGTGCACCGCGGAGCTGGTCGAGGACCCCGCCGCGGCCCTGCCGTGGGCGGTGCGGATCGGCTCCCGCTACATGGGCGCCGAGCGCGGCCAGGAGTTCGGCACGCGCAACGCCGTCCCCGGCGAGTACCTGGTCCGCGGCCGCATCGACCGGGTCACCGCACACGCCGCCATCACCGGCTGACGCCCGGGCCGGTCAGCCGTAGGAGAGCTTGGAGCAGGGGTTGGCGTCGGCGGTGCGGGCCTGCTGGGTGACGCTCTTGGGGAGGGCCTTGGGCGTGGCGGTGGCGGACTTCACGTAGTCCTCGCCGACGACCAGGTTGATGCCGGTGACGTTCAGCGGCACCAACTGGGCGCCGGGGAACAGCTTCGCCAGGTTCCGGGCGTCCGTCTCGTGGGCCGAGCCGTACTCGATGCGGGTGGTCGCGTGGTCCTGGGAGCGGGCCGTGCTGGTGCCGTTGACGGTGAAGTGGTCGGCCTTGATCTTGTCGGCCGCCTTGGCGCCGAGGCCGTCGGTGGTGGTGCCGTTGAAGACGTTCACGGCGACGCCGGTGCCGTCGACGACCGGAGTCGGCGTGGGCTTCGGCTCGACCTTGCCGGAGGCGTTGATGCCGTCCAGGGTGCGGTCGGCGCGCAGTTCGGCGAACAGGTCGTCGACGTCGGGGTGGACGAGGTCGATGCGCGATCCGGCGTACTTCCAGGGCGCGGTGACGAACTGGATGTTCTTCAGGTCGACGTTCTTCAGCGACATGCCGAAGGAGATCAGCTTCGCGGCGCTGCCGAGTCCCGGGTCGACGGTGAGCGACTTGGTGGCCGCGTCGGCCAGCGGCAGCAGCGTCGTCGGGTTCATGCCCTGGCCCTTGATCTTGGCGATCAGGGCGGACAGGAACGCCTGCTGGCGCATCATCCGGCCCACGTCGGAGTTGTCGCCGACGCCGTGCCGGACCCGGACGTAGTCCAGGGCCTTCTGCCCGGACAGGTTCTGCATCCCGGCCGGGAGCACGAGCTTGCCCTTGTGGCCGAGGTTGGGGTTCATGTCCCCCTGGTACAGGTTGTTCGGCACGCAGACCTCGACGCCGTCGACGGCGGAGGTCATGGCCGCGAAGCCGGCGAAGTCGACGACCATCGTGTGGTCGACCCGCAGGCCGGTGAGCTTCTCGATGGTGTTCTGGGTGCAGGCCGGGTTGCCCTTGGCCGTGTCGCCCATGGAGAACGCCGAGTTGAACATCGCGCTGGGCTGGTCCGCGGACCACTTGCCGTCCGGCAGCAGGCACGGCGGTATGTCCACCAGCGAGTCGCGGGGTATGGATATGCCCACCGCGTGCTTGTGGTCGGGGTAGACGTGCAACAGGATCGTGGTGTCCGAGCGGCCTATCGCGCCGGACGCCGAACCGCCGAGCTTGCCGTTCTCGCCGGAGCGGGTGTCGGAGCCGATCAGCAGG
>WRCZ01000422.1 GCA_009783685.1 Actinomycetes bacterium | reverse complement strand
GTGCCGTCGGCCGCCGCCGCGATCGCCTCCGCCAGCGGCACGAACCCGCCGCCCGGGGTGTAGCCGCCCTCGGCGAAGATCCGCTCGTTCTCCCTGGCGAGGTTCCGCAGTCGTGCACTCATGGCCGTCGACCCTAGGGGGCCGGGGCGGTGCGGGCGAGCGGATATCCCTCGGCAGGACCCGCCTTCCCGGCGCGGGAGAGCGCCTTGCACGCGCGTAAGTCGCGATATAGCGTGAGTGCCGCCGGATCCGCGCCGGCGCCCTGCGCAGCGCGGGCCGGAAATCCGCCCAGGAACCCCAGGAGGACGCCCGGTGTCCGAACTGTCGCCGCGGGAGGAACCCGCCGACGCGCATCTGCGGGCCTCCGACGACGAACGCGACCACACCGCCGCCGTGCTGGCCGACGCGCTCGCGCAGGGGCGGCTCACCGTCGACGAGCACGCCGAGCGCCTGGAGTCGGTCTACGCCGCCCGCACCCGCGGCCAACTCGCCCCGCTCACCGCCGACCTGCCCACCCCGGCCCCCGGCGCGCCCCTGGCCTCACCCGCCGACGACGCCCCGGTGCGCGCCCTGTTCAGCAAGGTCCGGCGCGCGGGGCAGTGGCCGGTACCGCCGCACACCGTGGCGCACGCGACGTTCGGCGCGATCGTCATCGACCTGCGGCAGGCCGTGTTCACGCGCCGCGAGGTCGTCGTCGAGGCAGGGTCCCTGTTCGGCAAGGTCGAGATCCTGGTCCCGGACGGCGCCCAGGTGTACGACACGGGGTCGGCGCTGTTCGGCAAGCGGTCCCATCTGGGCGCGGCCCGGGAGAAGTCCGGCGACGGGCCGGTGGTGCGCATCACCGGACGTTCGGTGTTCGGCCACGTCCGGGTGATGCGCGAGTACCCCTACCCCTGGCGCGACGGGCGCTGACGGAGCCGGCGGCCGGAACGGCCGGCCCGGTGCGTTCGTCCGCCGCCCACGGGCAGGTCGGCGGGCCGGACACCGGGCAGGGCACCGGAAGATCAGCGGCCGGTCCCGGCGAGCCAGGCGTCCTCGGCCGGGTAGTCGAACCAGTCGCCCTGGTCCGAGAGCCGGGCCACGAGCGGGAACGCCTCGCGCCAGTCCGCACCGCGCAGGGTGTCGACCAGCCACTCCACCGTCGCCGGCAGCGCCTCCTCGTACGAGGTCACCGCCCGGTAGCCCAACTCCCGCTCCGCGGCGGACATGTCGAGCACCATCGAGTACGGCACCGACCACGGGCTCTCGCCGACCGTCGCGGTCGGCGGCGGTCCGTCCACCAGCACCGTGCGGCCGGTGTGGCCCATCACCTCGTCCACGGCCGCGGCGATCCGCGCCGGGGAGAGCGCCACCGGATCCCCGGCGTTGAGCACGCGCGACCCGGGCATGCGCGCGGCGAGCCGGACCAGCTCCGCGATGTTCGCGGCGTGCACGGGGTGGAACCGGGTCTCGCCGCCGTACGACAGCACCTTCACCGCCCGGCCGTCCACCACCCGCTTCACGAAGTAGAGTTCGCGCGGCAGCGGGCTGAACCTGCCGTGGATCGCGCCCGCCCGCAACAGGGTGCTCGGCAGCCGGTCGCCCGCCGCGAGCAGCGCCTGCTCCAACTCGGCCTTGCGCGTGCCGTACGTGGCGGCGCCGGGGGTGACGGTGGCGCACGTCTCGGGCAGCGGCACGGGGTACTGCGGGAAGCCGTCGGGCTCCTCCTGGGTGTCGAAGTTGCGGCCCTTCTCGTCCTGGTAGACCGCCGCGCTGGAGATCACCACGGCCGAGCCGATCCGGTCCGCCAGCGAGACCAACTGGGCGGCGTGCGCGCCGTCGTAGGCGACGCAGTCCAGCAGCACGTCGGCCCCCTCGCCGAGCGCGTCGGCGAGGGCCCCGGTGTCCGCCCGGTCGACCCGGGCGGTCCGCACGCCCTGCGGCCAGTCCGGGTCCGACCCGCCGCCTCGCGAGGCGGCCGTCACCTCCCAGCCGTCCTCGGCGAGGGCGCGTACCGCCTGCCGTCCGATCTGTCCTGAGGCGCCGATCACGAACGCGGTTCCCGTCATGCCGCGACGCTACGTGCGTCCGGCCGCCGCGGCCAGGGGAGTTCGCCGACGGCGGACCCGCCACCACGGACGCCGTCGGCCGGCACGGAGTGTCCGCGCCGCCGTCGCGCCGGTATCAGGGCTTGCGCCGCAGCCGCGCCGCCACCCCGTGCTGCTGCCCCTGCTGCTCGGCCTTCACGTCGCCGGCGTACCGGTCCACGTACTCCTGGTCCGACATCGCGAGGATCTCGTACATGATCTCGTCGGTCACCGCGCGCACCACCTCCCGCCGGTCCTCCATGCCGGTGAACCGGTCGAACTCCAGCGGGCGGCCGAAGCGGATGGTGACCCGCCCCAGCCGCGGCACCACCCTTCCGGGCGGCTGCAGTTCGAAGGTGCCGACCATCGCGCACGGGATCACCGGCACCCCGGCCCGCAGCGCCATCACGGCCACCCCGGTACGGCCGCGGTACAGCCGGCCGTCGTGCGAGCGGGTGCCCTCGGGGTAGATGCCGAGCAACTCGCCCCGGGCCAGGACCTCCAGGCCCGCGGTGATGGCCGACTGCGACGCCTTGCCGCCGGAGCGGTCCACCGGGATCTGGCCGATGCCGCGGAAGAACGCCGCCGTCAACCGCCCTTTGAGACCGGGCCCGGTGAAGTACTCGGCCTTCGCCAGGAAGGTGATCCGGCGCGGAAGGATCGCCGGCATCAGGAAGTGGTCGGAGAACGACAGGTGGTTGCCCGCGACGATCGCCGCACCCGACTCCGGGATGTTCTCCATGCCCTCGATCCGGGGCCGGAACAGCAGCCGCAGCAAAGGCCCCAGGAGCACGTACTTGAGCAACCGGTAGAACACCGCGGCTTTCTCCCCGTCGAGCGGTCCCGGCTGGCCCGGGGTGTTCCGGCAGAGTAGTGCGCCGCGCGGGCCGCTGCCAGGGGCGCAGCACGCCGCGCCTTCCGCGGTGCGGTGGGGCCGGGTGCGTCCCTGCCTCCGGACGAGCGCTGCCCGCTGCCGCCGGCGGCGAGGCTCAGCGGGGGAACCGGAGGGCGATGACGCCGGCGGTGCACAGGAGCAGGACGGTCCAGGCGAACCAGAGCCACGGGTCGGAGCGCTCGGCGACGCTGTAGGCGACGACCATGACCAGGGTGGCGGCCGTGCCGACGACCATGGCCTTCGTGGCTCCGGGCATCGCGCGACCTCCCTCCGGGGCCGGGCGGCGGCCCGTCATGCCATGGTCGCGCGACGGGCCGCCGCCGCGCTACCACTCCCCGTCGGCCACCGCTCCCGGATCGTCGCCCAGCGGCTTGACCTGGCCGGGCTGCACCGGCAGCCACGGCTGCTGGTCGTCACCGAGCCAGTCGCCGACGGGCTTGACGTTCGCCAGCGGCTCGGCGGGGGACAGGTCCTCGGCGTCCGCGTCGTAGTAGTCGAACCAGGGCAGCCCCGCCGCGTTGTACGCCGCCCGGTCCACCGGCGAGGCCGGCGCCGGCTCGCCGGTGACCGCCCGCCACTGCGGGGCCGTCGCGAGGTGGACGAACACCCGGCCGGACGGCTCCTCGCGCCAGTCGGACAGCGGCCGTTCGTCCCGGTAGACCTCCTGCCGCATCCGCCCGCCGGCGCCGAGCCCCATCGACGGCGCGGCCGCGGGCGCGCCGTACGCGGCACCGCCGGGCGCCGCCGCGGCCATCGGCGCGGGTGGCGGAGACGCCTGCCCCCAGCCACCGCGGGTGCGCTCCGCGCGGGCCGCCTGGGCGGCTTGCCAGCGTTCAAGGGCGTCGTCCCGCAGCTCGAATGCCTGGAGCTGGACGCCGCCCCACACCTCCTCGCCGGTGATCTGGCCCTCCACCGTGGCCCCGAGCCCGAGCGGCACCGCCACGAACTGGCGGATCGTGCCGGAGCCCGAGTTGATGCCGTCCAGCCACGGCTGGCGGGGCAGCACCACGTAGTTCTGCGGGCCCTGCGCCAGCCGGTCGCTCCACGGCCGCCCGGACACCGCACAGACCTTGCCGACCCCGACCTGCAGGGCCACCGGCACCGGAGCGGAGAAGCTGAGCCACATCGCCTCCCGCTGGTACACCGGCAGCAGCACCCCGCCACGGGCCAGCCACGGCGCGGGCGCCCGGTCCGGGTAGTCCGCGACCCGGCGCAGCGGGAAGGTCCCGAGGCCCGGCGGCAGCGGGTGCGTGCCCGTCTCCGGCAGCCGCAGCGTCCTCATGAACCTGACCGTCGCGCCACCCGGAAGTTCCAGTGCCGCAGCCGAGACCCGTACCTGCCCGCCCATGCGGTTCCCCCTTGTCGTCGTCAGCCGCCGGCCGCGCGCCGTCCCGTCAGCCGCGGCCACGTCCTTGCAGCGATGCCAGATAGGCGTTGTAGGCGACCAGCTCCGCGTCCCCGTCGCGGTCCGCCGCCCGGTCCTTGCGGCGGGCCTGCCGCTGCTCGGAGGTGTACCACTGGAAGAGCAGCGCCACCAGCACGATGACCGAGGGGATCTCGCTGAACGCCCAGGCGATGCCGCCCGCCGCGGTCTGGTCGCCGAGCGGGTCGATCCCCAGCGAGGCCGCCGGGTGCTTGAACGTCGAGACCATCGGCTCGCTCGCCATCATCAGCGCGATGCCGAAGAACGCGTGGAACGGCATGCCCGCGAACAGCTCCAGCATCCGCATCACATAACCGGGCCGGTGCGGGCCCGGGTCCACGCCCATGATCGGCCAGAAGAACACCAGGCCCACCGCGAGGAAGTGGACCATCATCGCGATGTGCCCGGCCCTGCTGCCCATCAGGGTGTCGAACAGCGACGTGAAGTACAGCGCGTACAGGCTCGCGATGAACAGCGGAATGGTGAACGCCGCGTGCGTGATGACCCGCATGTAGCGGCTGTGCAGCAGCTTCACCAGCAGCTCGCGCGGCCCGGTCCTGCCCCGGCCCGCGGTCGGCAGCGCCCGCAGCGCCAGCGTCACCGGCGCGCCCAGCAGCAGCAGTATCGGCGAGAGCATGCTGAGGATCATGTGCTGGACCATGTGCACGCTGAACATGACCATGCCGTAGTCGTTCAGGCGGGTGCACATCGTGACCCCGACCGTCAGCACCCCGAGCACGAACGCCACCGTGCGCCCCACCGGCCACCGGTCGCCGCGCCGGTGCAGCCGGACGACGCCCCAGCCGTAGAGGACGAGCAGCAGCACGCAGCCGACCAGGAAGAACGGGTCGCCGCCGCTGAACGACAGCCCCCGGCCGAGGGTGAACGGCGGCAAGTCCATGTGCATGCCGTGCCCGCCGTGATCCATCTGTCACTCCTTCGACCGTTGTGCCCGCACCAGAGTAGAACCGCCCCCGGCCGCGGTTGCGGGCGGGGGCGGTCGGCGGGCCGGCGTTTCGGGGCCCGGTGGTTCAGCGCGTCACAGCACGCACTCGGCCTCGATGTACCGCTCGGCCGGCACGGTCTTGAGCTGCTCCACGGCCTCGGCCAGCGGGACGAGCGTGATGTCGGTGCCGCGCAGCGCGGTCATCATGCCGAACCGCTCGTTGTGCACCGCCTCGACGGCGTGCCAGCCGAAGCGGGTGGCGAGCACCCGGTCGTACGCGGTCGGGGTGCCGCCGCGCTGCACGTGGCCGAGGATCACCGGGCGGGCCTCCTTGCCCAGCCGCTCCTCGAGCTCCACGGACAGCTGGTTGGCGACGCCGGTGAACCGCTCGTGGCCGTAGATGTCGGTCGCGCCGGAGGTGAAGTCCATGGTGCCCTCGCGGGGCTTGGCGCCCTCGGAGACCACCACGATGGCGAACTTCTTGCCCGCTTCGAAGCGCTCCC
>WRCZ01000421.1 GCA_009783685.1 Actinomycetes bacterium | reverse complement strand
GCCGGTGCCGCCGGCCGCCCCGGTCGTGGTGTCCTTGCAGCCGGCGACGCCGATCGCCGCGGCGAACACCGCGGCGAGGACGAGCGTGCGGGTACGGGTGGTCGAAGTGTCCATGCAGTGCCCCTCGGTGGTCGTGACCGCCGCGGCGGTCCCGGGGCGCACCCCGCCCCTGGTCGGAATCTGCCCCGGCCGCCGAAGACTACGGCCCCGCGCCGCTCCGGGTGTGTTCCCATGGAGGGCATGACCGCACAGATACGTGAAGGTTTCGCCGCGACGGGTCCCGGTCCGCTCACTCCTGACGGGTGCGCGGTCGACCTCTACACCCGGCTGCCCGCCGGCACCCAGCCGGACATCATCGCCGCCGCCGTCCCCGCCGGCGCGAGCATCCTCGAACTGGGCTGCGGCGCGGGCCGGGTGACCCATCCGCTGGTGGAGCGCGGCTTCACCGTGACGGCCGTCGACGAGTCGCCGATGATGCTGGAGCGGGTGCGCGGCGCGCGGACCGTCGAGGCCCCGATCCAGGGCCTGGACCTGGGCGAGCTGTTCGACGTGGTGCTGCTCGGCTCCTGCCTGGTCCACGCCCACGACCCGGCGGTACGGCAGGAGTTGCTCGCCACCTGCCGCCGTCATGTCGCCGCCGGGGGCTGCGTGCTGATCCAGCGCGAGGGCGCGGACTGGCACGACCAGGTGCCGCGCGAGTCGCCGCTGGAGCCGGACGGCACCGTCCGGGTGGTCTCCTCCACCGACTACGCGCCGGGCGTGCGGTCGGTGCACGTGGAGTACGTGTACCCGGACGCCACCTGGACCCAGACGTTCCTCAGCCGCCCGCTCGCCCGGGCCGAGTTCGAGGACGCGCTGACCGAAGCGGGCCTGTCCGTGGGCGATTACCTGACGGACGACGGGGTGTGGGTGCGGGCGCTGCCGGTGTGAGGCGGGTGCCGGCCGCCGCGCTCGGGCGCCCGCGGGTCAGACCTGCACCTGGCCCAGCCAGGCCAGGGTGCGGCGGACCTCGGCGGGGAACGGGTGGTGCGGGCCGTGCACCCGCTCGGCGTCGTACAGCAGGCGGGTCAGCACGTCCCGCGCGCCGGGCCGGTCGCCGACGGACAGCAGCAGGTGGCCGATCCGGCGCCGGATGTCCAGCGGCACGGTGGCCGACGCGGAGCCGCTCGCCGCGAACTGCTCGAAGTAGGGCAGCAGCACCCGGTACTCGGTGAGGGCGGCGGCCGCGTCGCCGAGCTGCTCCAGGCACTGCGCGGCCTCGTAGCGGAACTGCAGCGCCTGGCGGTCGGCGCCGCCGTACTGGGACGCGAACTCCTCGGACAGCCCGCGCAGTTCGGGCAGGGCGCGGCGGTACTGGCCGTCCTCCATGAGCGTGGCCGCGTACTGCTTGCGCAGCGTGCGCAGCACCGGCGAGTGCGGGCCGTGGCGTTCGGCGGCGGCCGGCAGCAGGCCGCCGAGCATGTCCACGGCCTGGGTGATGCGGCCGGCGTCCAGCAGCCGGCGCACCTCGTCGACCGCGGCCGCCAGGTCGGCGCCGGGCGCCGCGGCCACCGGGGCCGGCGGGGTGGACGGGGCCGGCGGCACGGGGCGGTCGGGCCACGGCGCGTGCGGGCGCAGGAAGGGCCGGGTGGGGTCCATCGGGCCGAGCTGCGGGTGCCCGGCGCCGGCCACGGGCAGCAGGGCGGCCAGTTCGCGGTGGACGTCCTGCGCGGACGCGGGCCGGTGCTGCGGGTCCTTGGCGAGCAGCCGCAGCACCAGCGACTCCAGCGGTTCCGGCACTTCGGGGCGCAGCCGGCGCAGCGGCACCGGCGCCTCGTACAGGTGGCGGTGGAGCACGCCGAGGGCGGTGGCTCCGGCGAACGGCACGTTGCCGCTGACCAGTTCGTGGAGCAGCACGCCCAGCGCGTAGAGGTCGGTGCGCGGCCCGACGGCGCCGCCCATGGCCTGCTCGGGCGCCATGTAGGCGGGGCTGCCGATCGGCGAGCCGGTGTGCGTGAGCCGGGTGGTGTCGGTGTTCAGCACGGAGGCGACGCCCAGGTCGAGCACGGTGACGGTGCCGTCCGGACGGACCATCACGTTGCGCGGCTTGAGGTCGCGGTGGACGATCGGCACCGCGTGCACGGCGGCCAGCACCGCACACAGCTGGGCGGCGACGGCCACCGCCCACGGCCACGGGTACGGGTCGTGCTCGGCGAGGTGATCGCCGAGGTCGGCGCCGTCCAGGTACTGCATGACCAGGTACAGCTCGTCGCCGTCGGCCCCCGCGTCGTGCACGGTGACCAGGCCGGGGTGGTCGACCTGGGCGGTGACGCGGCACTCGCGGTCGAAGCGGCTGCGCAGTTCCTCGGCGTCCTCGCCGCCGGCCACCTTGTCGGGCCGCAGCAGCTTCACCGCGACCCGGCGGTCCAGCCGCCGGTCGTAGGCGGTCCACACCTGGCCCATGCCGCCCTGCCCGATGACGGAGGCCAGTTCGTACCGGCCGGCGATCAGCCGACCGATCACCGGCCGTCCTCCTTGCGGAGGTAGTCGCTCAACTCGTCCAGTTCCGCGCGGACCTGGTCGATGCGGGGGTGCGCGGGCCCGGTGCCGGCTCCCGGCGGCCGGGCCGGTTGCGGCGCCGGTGCCGGCGTCCCGGAGGCGTACGGCAGCCCGCCGGTCATGCCCTGGTGGGGCGGGCCGGATATCGGCCCCGGCACCGGGACGCGCCCGATGCCGGTCACGGGCCCGTTCAGCGGGCCGGGCAGGGGGCCGGTCGCCGGACCCGTGGCGTACGGGTTCGCGGTCCGCTGCGGCATCGCCTGCCGCGGCGTGCGGGCGTGCCACAGCAGGTCGGCGACCAGGTAGTAGACGGGCACCGCCAGCATGCAGACGAGGATGCCGACCGCGCCCACATCGCTCTGCGGGCTGTCCTCGCTGGACACGCCGATCAGCACGAAGCCGCCGACGCCGAGCACGGCCGCGACCGGCAGCAGGGCCCAGTCGACCGCCTGGCGGCGGAGCATGGCCAGCCGCAGCACCGAGCCCCAGGCGCCCACGCCGAGGGTGACCACCGGCAGCACCGTGAACAGCACGCGCAGAGCGATGATCGCCCCGCGGTGGGGAGGGCGGACCGGCAGCGGACCGGTGCCGGGTCCGTACATCGTGTGCTCCTGGTGGTCGGTGGCTTGCGGAGCGCCGTGGAACGGCTGGCGGGTGACGCTTGTTCGCAGAGCGTATCGGCCCGGGCCGACGCCCGTCGCCCGCTCCCGCAGGACCTGTGGACAACTCGGTACACGCGCTGCGCGCGGCGGCCCGCGCCACCCGCCGCGGGCTGCCCGGTGCCACGCCGCGCGCTACCCGGCGCCGCCCTCGGCGGCCGGGCCGTCGGGCCGGACGGTGCCGTCGGTCAGGCCGTCGTGGAGGCCCTGCACCAACTGCTCGCCGAGGTGCGCGGCCTGGCGCAGCGCTTCCTCGAACCGGGCCAGGGTGCGGAAGCGTTCGCCGTAGCGGCGCTGGTCGGCCGCGGCCAGCCGCGGCACCTGCAGCCGGCGCACGTCGAGCCGGGTCGCGGTGGACGCGTAGCTGCTGGCCTGGCGGTTGTTGGCGGTGCCGCGCAGGAACCCGGCGAGGAACCACGGGTCGAGGGCGGCCGGGTCGGGCCGCAGCAGGTAGACGTTCCGGCCGAGCGCGGCGCCCGCGGTGTCCGCGTCGACGACCCGGGCGACCGCGCCGCCGCCGAGCACCGGCACCACCACGTCGCCGGCCTCGGTGAGCACCGGCTCCTCGGCCGGGGCGTCCTGCCCGGCGGCGGGCAGCACACCGGTGGGGCCGCTGCCGGCGATCACGTCGTGCTCGGTGAGCACCGCGGGCGCCGTGGCGCCGTCGGCCGCCGTCGTGCCGGGACCGCCGGCGCGCATCACCAGCGCGCCCGCGCGGGCGAGTTCGCCGATGGTGGTGAGCGGCCAGTGCGCGGGCTCCCCCGGCGTGGCCGGGGCCGGGGCGAGTTCCGCGGTGCGGCGCAGGGTGGCGGCGAGCCGGTCGCGCACCGCGTCCAGGGCGGCGACGCCGCCTTCGGCGGCGGGCGGCGGCAGGTGCCGGGCCGGAGCCAGGTCCACGTCGTCGTCCAGCAGGTCGATGACCGGCACCGTGCGGCTGACCCCGGGGCGCGGTTCGGTGGACCCGTGACGGTCGAAGGCCCGCCACGCGTCGAGGACGGCGGCCCTGACGGCCTGCCACGGCGCCTTCTCCGCGCCCTGGGCGGGCACGGCCGCCGCGTCGACGAGCAGCACGTCGGCGGCGGGGCGCTGGTCGCCGCCGGGCCGGCGCAGCACCCACAGGTGCAGCGGGATGCCGTACGGGGGCGCGGCGCCCGCGGGCAGGGCGATCACCGCGCGCAGCGTGCCGCGGCGCAGCAGGTCCGCGCGGATGCGGCGGCCCGAGCGGCGCGAGGCGGCGGCGGGCGGCATGAGCACCACCACGCTGCCGCCGTCGCGCGCGTGCGCCAGCGCGTGCTGCAGCCAGGCCAGTTCGGACTCGGTCCTGGCCGGGAAGCCGTACTCCCAGCGCGGGTCGTAGCCCAGCTCGTCGTGGCCCCAGTTGCGGTCGTTGAACGGCGGGTGGCACACCACGGCGTCGGCGCGCAGCCCCGGGAAGGCGTCCGCGCGCAGGCTGTCGCCGGCCCGGACGCGGACCCGCACGGCGGGGTCGGTGGCCAGCGCGAGGCGCAGCGCGGTGAGCGCCGCGAGGTCGGGGTCCGCCTCCTGGGCGTGCAGCGCCTCCGCGGTGGCCGCCGCGGAGTCCGCCGGGGCGGTGACGGCGGCGGCGCGCAGCAGGGAGCCGCTGCCGCACGCGGGGTCCAGGACGCTGCCGAGCCGGTCGCCGGCGAGCGCCGTCATGAGCTCGGCGGGCCCCTGCGGGGTGAGGGTGAACTGCCGCGGGTTGGCGTCGAGACAGCGGCCGAGCAGGAACTCGTAGGTCTGGCCCGGCCCCATCTCCAGGGCCAGCTTGGCGGTGGCGCGCAGGAGCGGGACCGCGTCGTCGAGGTCGGCGGGCAGCCGGACCGGGTGCTGGGCGCCGAGGCGGGCGGTGAGCGCCGCCTCCATGTCGGCGGGCAGCCGCGCGGCGAGTTCGGCGTCGGAGCAGCCGGTGTAGCCGACGGAGACGGCGGGCCGCTCGCGGATGAGCATCAGCAGCGAGCCCGCGATGCGCAGCGCGGCGGGCGTCCCGCCGGGGTACGAGTCGGCCTGCTGCCAGAGGCGTTCGTGCACCGGGACCACGGCCAGCTTGCCCTGGTCGCGCAACCAGCGCTCGACGGCGGTCAGTTCGAAGGTGGGGCTGGTCTCGGTGCCGCCGACGGGCTTGGGGAAGTCGCCGTGCCGGCGCCGCCAGTTGCTGACCGCGGCCCGGCCGACGCCCGCCAGCCTGGCGATTCCCGCCGCCGTGACCTCGCTCGCCTGCTCCGCCATGCCCGCCGACTCCTCTCCCCCGAGATCCCCCGTGCCGTGTGATGCCGAGCATACCGAGTGGCACGGCGGCGGCCGTTTCACAGCGCGAGCACGGTTGTCCACAGGAAAGCTTGTTGACTCGGTTCACACGCTATGCTGTCATTGACGCAACGGTCACCGCTCGTCGATCCGCTCGCGACGCGCACTCCATTCCCTGCGCGCCCGTTGCTCGCCGGCAGTTCGCCAGTTGCTCGCCCGTCGCTTCTCGACTACTCCTCGGCTGGTCCTCAGCCCCTCTGCCCCCGGAAGGCACGCCATGCGCTCGACCCTCTCCCGCCGCGCCGCGACAGCCGCGGCCCTGTGCGCCGTCGCGGCGCTCGGCCTGACCGCATGCCAGGGCAAGGGCGGCGACAGCGCCAAG
>WRCZ01000420.1 GCA_009783685.1 Actinomycetes bacterium | reverse complement strand
CGTTCACGATCTGAGCTACGTCCACCCATCACGTTCAGCCGAATCGTTCACATCACGAGCTACGGCAACCCAGCACGTTCACCCGAGGACGTTCACCCTGCGAACTGGCTTCAGCCCGGCTCAGGTGAAGCCCGTACCCCGGGCTCCTAGCCCGCCACCGCTTCGTAGATGCTGAAGGCCGCGAGGACGATCATCACGCCGGCGGCGATCCTGGTGATGAGCCGCAGCGGAACCCGCTTCATCAGCATCTGACCGCCGAAGATGCCGAGCGCGCCGACCGCCCACAGGGCGAGCACCGCACCGATCGCGACCGAGACCGGATCGCCGTAGCGGGCGGCCAGGTTGGCGGTCATGATCTGCGTGAGGTCGCCGAACTCGGCGACCAGGATCAGCATGAAGCCCGCTCCTGAGACCTTCCAGAAGCTCTGGTCCGCGGGCGCCTTGACCTCTTCCTCGTCCTCGCCCTTGGACAGCAGCAGCATGGCCGCGCCGCCGAGGAAGAGCAGGCCCACCACGCCCTGCACCAGGCGGTGCGGGAGGAGGGTGAGCAGGCTGCCTGCGGCGATGGCCAGGGCCACGTGGACGGCGAACGCCGCGGCGACCCCGGCGAAGACGTACGAGGCGCGGTAGCGGGTGCCGAGCATCAGCGAGGCGAGCGCGGTCTTGTCCGGGAGTTCGGCAAGGAAGATCACGCCGAACACGACGGCGATGACGGTGAAGCTGAACACGGAAGCGGATCCTCGTTCGGTCGGGCGGCCGCACCGGAGAACCTCGCGTTTTCGGGGTCGCTTCGGCACGGCAGCATGAACACTGCGGCCGAAGGTCTCGCTGGCGGGCACGTGAAACGTGCCGCCTCCGGGCGCCGGCCGGGCGCGTCCCCGGGGGAACGGTCCTGGCAGTGTGTCGACGGTCCGGCGAAGAGCTACTCCCCTTCTGCTGCGGGCAAGTCTACGGCACCCGCCGGAGCGGGCACCGCGCGGGTGATCAGGCCGCGGGCGACGAGTTCCAGGACCACGGCGACCGAAACCGCCTGCACCGCCAGCAGCGCGATCAGCACGAACAGCTGCACGGCGCCCGCCGTCACCGGGCTCGCGCCGCCCAGCAGCATGCCGACGAACGCGCCGGGCAGGGTGACCAGCCCCACCGTCCTGGTCTGGTCGAGCCCGGGGACGAGGGCGCCCGAGGCGGCGGGCCGGGCGATCTCCATCCGGGCCTCCCGGTCGGTGAAGCCCAGGGCCATCGCGGCCTCCACCTCGCCGGCCCGGCCGGCCAGCTCCTCCAGGGCCCGGCGGCCGCCGAGCACGGTCGCGGTGAGGCCGCCGCCGATGAGGATGCCGGCGACCGGGATCAGCGCGATGCCGTCGATCGGCAGCAGCCCGGTCAGCACCAGCAGCGCCACCACCGGCAGGGCGCCGGCGCCCACCGGGACGGCCGCCCAGCGCCAGGTGGCGTTCCTGGTGATGCGCCGCCCCGCGGTCCGGGACGCGACGCCGTACATCAGGGCCACGAAGGCCAGCAGGGCGGCCTGGTGCCTGACCACCCAGCCGATGAGGGCGGAGACCGCGGCAAGCTGCACCGCGGCCCGTACGCCGGCCAGCGCGATGCCGCGCGAGTACCGCTCGCCCTCGTCCGCGAGCCGGGCGTACGCCGCGATGCCGGCCGCGGCCACGAGCAGCACCACCAGGACGACGCCGAGGGTGCGGTCCACCGGGAGCAGCGACGACGCCGACTGCACGGGCGCGGGAATCACGGCGTCACTCCAGGTTCTGCGGGGAACACTCCTTACTACACGGCGGGCAAATGTAGACCCTCTGTGATGACGCCGTGATGGTGCAGTACGTCACGTAGGCCCGAGGGAACCCGGCGGCAGTACTGGCGTACGCTGTACGGCTGACGGTGATTGAAGATCCGTTACGCACTCGCAGCCGCCGCAAATCCGGGCGGAAGCACCGGATTCACCGCTACGCAACGCACTCGCAGGACCAGGACACCCACGACCAGGACGCGACCCGGGCCGGTACCGGAGAGGACGAGGAGGCGAAGTGCTGCAAGGCATGGGCTCGCTCTTCGACTGGCCGTGGATCTACGCGGTGGTGTCCCTGTCCGTGCTGCTCGACGTCTTCGTCCCGGTCCTCCCCAGCGGCGTGCTGGTGATCAGCGCGGCCACCGCCGGCTCCTCCGGCGCGGGTGACGACCTGCTGGACGTCTTCGCGCTGCTGGCCTGCGCCGCCACCGCCTCCTGCCTCGGCGACCTGCTCGCCTACCGGCTGGCGTTCCGCGGCGGCGAGTGGTTCCACCGCCGGATGGCGAACTCCCGCCGGCTGGCGTCCGCGCACGAGCGGCTCGGCCAGGTGCTGACCGGAGGCGGGGGCGCACTGGTGGTGCTGGCGCGCTTCGCGCCCGCCGGCCGCAGCGTGGTGAGCCTCGGCGCGGGCGCGGCCCGGCGCCGCCCCAAGGAGTTCCTGCCCTGGTCCGCGCTGGCGGGGGTGTGCTGGGCGACCTACAGCGTCGGCCTGGGCTGGATAGGCGGCAAGTGGCTCGGGGCGAGCTGGTTCGGCACCGCGATGTCCTTCGGCGCACTCGTGGGCGCCGGCGCGTTCGCGGCGTACGTCTTCCGCCGTGAGCGCCGACTGGCCATGGCGGCGGCATATGCGGCAGTGGAGCTGGCGCTGCCCAACCAGGGCCAGCAGCCCGACCGCGGCTCGATCGTCGAAGCCCTCTGAACCCGCGCTGACCTGCGGCCGCGCATCGCGCGCCGCCGTCCTGGCACCCGCGCGCCCGTGCGCCCGCACCCTTTGACCCGGAAGTCCGGGAAGTATTCTCACTCGATCCGGCAATAGCAACCACCGTGCGTCACGGAAACAATCAGGGCCGTATCACCCCCTTACGGGAAGGACAGCCCATGTCGGTTGATGCGGGCCAGGACACCGCACACGGCACTCCTGACAGCACCCAGCCACGGACGAGTCTCGACACCGCCGCCGCGCGGAATCTGGCGACCACGACCAAGTCCGCTCCCCAGATGGCGGGGATCTCGTCCCGCTGGCTGCTGAAAGTGCTGCCCTGGGTACAGGTCAGCGCCGGCACCTACAGGGTCAACCGCCGTCTGAGCTACGCGGTCGGCGACGGCCGCGTGACGTTCGTGAAGACGGGCTCGGAGGTCCGGGTCATCCCGCAGGAGCTCGGCGAGATCGCGGCGCTGCGCACGTTCGACGACGTCGGCGCGCTGACCGCGCTGGCGGACCGCTTCGTGCAGCGCGAGATCGACGCGGGCGAGGTCATCGCGGAGGCCGGCCGCCCGGCCGACACGGTGTACCTCGTCGCCCACGGCAAGATCGAGAAGCTCGGCGAGGGGTCGTACGGCGAGCAGACCCGGCTCGGCGTGATCGCCGACGGCGGCTACTTCGGCGAGCAGGCGCTGCTGAGCGACGACGCCAGCTGGCAGTTCACCGCGAAGGCGGCGACCGCCACCACGGTCCTGGCGCTGCCGCGCAGCGCGCTGACGTCGCTGCTCGGCGTCTCCGACCCGCTGCGCGAGCATCTGGAGGCCCACCGGTCGCTGCCCCGGCAGCGCTCCAACCGGAAGGGCGAGGCGGAGATCGAGCTGGCGTCCGGCCACTCGGGAGAGCCGTCGCTGCCGGCCACCTACGTCGACTACGAGGTCACGCCGCGCGAGTACGAGCTGAGCGTCGCGCAGACCGTGCTGCGGGTCCACAGCCGCGTCGCCGACCTCTACAACGAGCCGATGAACCAGACCGAGCAGCAACTCAAGCTCACCGTCGAGGCGTTGCGCGAGCGCCAGGAGCACGAGCTGATCAACAACCCGGACTTCGGGCTGCTCCACAACGCCGAGTACGACCAGCGGATCCAGCCGCACGCCGGCCCGCCGCTGCCGGACGACCTGGACGAGCTGATCAGCCGGCGCCGCGGCACCCGCTACCTGCTGGCCAACCCCAAGACCATCGCGGCGATCGGCCGCGAGTGGAGCCGGGCCGGGCTGTACCCGGACTCGGTGGAGGTGCACGGCTCGACCGTCCCGGCCTGGCGCGGCGTCCCGATCCTCAGCTGCAACAAGATCCCGGTCAGCCCGGAGCGCACCAGCTCGATCATCGCCATCCGTACCGGCGAGGACAACCAGGGCGTGATCGGCCTCAACCAGACCGGCCTGCCCGACGAGTACGAGCCGGGTCTCAACGTCCGCTTCATGGGCATCGACGACAAGGCCGTCATCAACTACCTGGTCAGCACGTACTTCTCGGCGGCGGTCCTGGTCCCCGACGCGCTGGGCGTGCTGGAGAACGTGAACGTGTCGCACTGGCGGTAGCCCGCACGGCGGCCCGCGGCGACGGCCCGCCGCGGGCCGCTCGCGGGCCCGGACACGAGGCGGCCCCCCTGCCGGGCGAACGGCAGGGGGGCCGCCTCGTCGTCGCGCCCGCGTCCTCAGAGGATCGCGCGGAGGGCGTCCGAGGAGACCGTCAGACCGCTGCCGAACGGCGCGTCCAGGTCCCAGATGAGGAACAGCAGGAACGCGATCAGGGCGCTGAACAGCCCCGCGAGCAGCAACTCCCGGGCCGACCTGCGGATCTGGAGGGTGAAGATCAGCCCGACGGTGACCAGGCCGCCGCTGATGAGGCCGAACCACACCATCCCCGGCATGGTCGCGCCGGCACTCTGCCCGCGCGAGACGCGGGCCTCGTCGGCGGCCGCGATCGCGTCCACCACCGGCTGGTACGCCTGCGCGGCGAGGTCGGACCTGGGGTCGAACTGCGTGACGTCGGTGCGGACCTGGTCCAGCAGCACCGTCCCCTCGTGGGACAGGTCGCCGTGGTCGCGCATGTACGGCCACTCCTTGCCGGTCACGTACCGGACGTAGGCGTCGACGTCCGAGCGCACCCGGTCGCGGACGTCCACGGGGTACACCTGCACCCGTTCCTTCACCTCGTGCAGCGCCTGCGCCTCCGCCACCACGTCCGCCTGCGCGCTCCCCTGCCCTTCCCACACGCCGGCGATCGCCAGCCCCAGGACGATGGCGTACACCACGCCGATCATCATGACCATGTACTCGATGACGTCCGGCGTCTCCGACGGATCGTCGTCCTCGCTGATCCTGCGCTGCCGCAGGACGACGACGCTGAGCACGACGGCGCACACCGCCGCCATCGCGATCAGCAGGGCAACCCACTGCGTCATTGCCAACTCCCCCTCATCTGCTAGCGGTTCCTTCGGTACGACCCGGAGCCCGGACGCAGGACGGCCACGACGAGCAGCGCCGGCACGGCGGTCAGCAGGATCGTGGTCGTCAGCGGCCGGTGGACCCGCCGCGGCGGCCTGACCGGGGTCGGCCGGCGCACCGGGCAGTGCACGGCGGCGGGCACGGGCGCGGGTGCCGTGGTGGCGCTGGGACTCGGCCGCGGGCTCGGCGCGGGCCGGGGCCGCGGCGGGGCGGGCGGTGTGCGCACCGGGACCGGCGCGGCGGGCTTCGGTGCGGGTTTCCGCGGCGGAGCCGGGGTCGGCTTCGGGGTCGGGGTCGGCGTGGGTGTCGGGGTGGGCTTGGGAACGGGTGTTGGGGTCGGCCGCGGGCTCGGCGAGGGCGGCGCGGGCAGGGTCGGCGTCGGGGTCGGCGTCGGGGTCGGGCAGGGCCGGTGGTGGTGGCGGTGGTGGCAGCGCCGGCCGAGCGGGTCCCATGGCCAGCGGCAGCCGTGATCGCGGCCGGGGTCGGGGTCGTGGCCCGGATCACGACCGGGATCGTGGCCGGTTGGACCCCCGGGATCGTGGCCTGGCCCATGCCCAGGGCGCGGGTCCTTGCCGGGGCTGTGACCGGACTCGGGATCCTTTCCTGGATCGCGG
>WRCZ01000419.1 GCA_009783685.1 Actinomycetes bacterium | reverse complement strand
GAGGCATGCGCGGGCGCGGACCCGGGGGCGGACGGTACGCCGCCGGCGGCCCCCGCGGCGGCCCGCGCGCACGCCGCCACCCCGGCCCGCTCCTGGACCGACGATGGCGGCGGCGCGGCAGCGGTCGGCGAATGCTCCGCCGCCCCCTCGGCCCCGGCCGCGTCCCAGTCGGCGATCGCGTCCCGCAGCGCCTGCCCGTCGGCGATCGGATAGCCGCGCGGATCGCCGCTCCCGTCGTCCACCAGGGAGTCGAGCGCGGTGCGGCTGCCCTGCACGGTCCACGGCAGGCCGTCCGGCATACCGCCGTGCGCGGGCAGCCAGCGCGGCCAGGGCCGCGTCTGGAGTTCCTTGGCGGGCACGCCCAGCGCCCGGGCCAGCGCCCGCTGGCTGTCGGCCTCCGGGACGACACCCCAGTGCTCCCAGCGCCACACCTTCTCGCGGCGGGCCGCCATCGGCACCCCGAGGGCGCGGGCGTGCTCGGCGATCACCCGCGCCACGTCCTGGTAACTCCAGCCGTGCCGGCGCCGGATATAGGCGAGGGGATGCGTGGAGCCGGCGGTGTCGTCGTGCGCCACGTTGCTGTCGTCCATTTCCCCGGTCCCCCACTACCGTGCCCGAGCCCTGCCACGATCAGGCTTTCGATATCAGCATTGGCGCGTCCGGCGCCAGCCGGACGCACGCTTTGCGACCCGATCCGAGACCCAAACCCCCGTAACCCTAAGGGACTACAGCGAGACAACAGGAACGGCCTTGTAGTGGACCGCCGCCTACCGGTTGGCTGTTCGCGATCACATGACGTAACGCCGCGCCGTGGAGGGCTGCCCGCGGATGACCCCACCGCCGCCACCCTTCCGTTTCACACGGGGCAAGGACGATGTGGCCTTCGATCCCGCCTTCGGCGACGATGAACTCATCGCCGCCCGCGCCGCCTTGGCCCAGGGCCGCTGGGCCGAGGTCCGCGCGCTGCTGGCCAGGACCGGCAGCGACTGGGACCTGCGCGGGCACCGCCTCGTGGTGCTCGGCGAGGGCAAGTCCGCGTCCGTGTGGGCCCACGAATGGCAACTCGCGGAGCCGGAGAGCCCCGACGCCGCCGCACTCACCGCCGTCGCCGCGGTCTTCCGGGCCGCGGCCGGCAAGCAGAACGCGGACTCCGCGCGCGAGGCGTGCCTGCGGGCGGCCCGGATGTCACCCGGCGACCCCACCCCCTGGCTGGGCCTGCTGATCCTGGCGCGTCGCACCGGCACCGACGACGAGCAGGTCAGGGCGTTCGACCAGGTGCGCGGCCGGCACCGTGGCCACCACCACGGCCACCACCTGATGACGCAGTGCCTGGCGGAGCGCCAGAAGACCGACGGCGACGACCCGTTCCACGAGGTGTACGAGTTCGCCGAGTGGGCGGCGGGCGAGGCGGGCGGCGGCTCGCCGCTGACCCTCCTGCCGATGGTCGCCCTGATCGAGCGCTACCGGGTGCTGGCCGCCGCCGGTTCCCTGCCCGCAGCACCCAACAACCTGCCCTACTGGACCAGTTCGCGCGCCAGGACCAGCGTGCGGGCCGCGTTCGACTGGTGGCTGGACTGGGAGGGCGGCAACCACCCCCGGCTGTCGCTGGACCTGAACTACCTGGCATTCGGGAAGTTCCACTCCGGCGACACCGTCGCGGCGGCCGCCCTGTTCAACCGCATCGGCTCGCAGGTCACCCGCATCCCGTGGGCGTACCCCGACCGCGACCCGAAGAAGGCGTTCCGCGCCGCGCGCAACTACGCGCTCGGTTTCGGTTCCTCGTAACACCCGACACCTGCCTCACCTCCTGGGAAGGACCGCAGCCATGCTGACGGGGAGTTCGAACGAGATCAGCACCTTCAAGGGCGAGCAACGGGCGCTGCGCGCCGACAGGATCGGCGCTCCGGCCCTGCTGCTCTCCGTCCTGGCCGCGACCGCCCCGCTGATGGTGGTCGCCGGTGTCGTCCCCACCACGTTCGGCACCATGGGCATCGTCGGCGTGCCCCTGCTGTTCGTGATCCTCGGCGTCGTGCTCGTCCTGTTCAGCTTCGGCTACGCCGAGATGAGCCGGCACGTGCACAACGCCGGTGCGCTGTACGCCTACATCTCGCGCGGCCTCGGCGGCACGGTCGGCGCCGGCGCCTCCTACGTGGCGCTCTTCGCCTACAGCATCCTGCAGGTCGGCCTCTACGGCATCTTCGGCTTCGAGATATCGGGGCAGATCTTCCAGCACTGGCACCACGAGGTGGCCTGGTGGATCCCGGCGCTGGGCGGGGTCGCCATCACCGCGGTGTTCGGCGCGCTGAAGATCGACCTCAACGCCCGCACGCTCGGCGTGCTGCTGCTCATCGAGACCGTGCTGACGCTGGTGTTCGACTTCAGCTTCGTCACCGACGCCGGTCCGCAGGGCCTGTCGATGCACGCCTTCGACCCCGGCACGCTGAGCGGGCCGGGCCTCGGCACAGCGCTGTGCTTCGTCATCGCCGGGTTCGTCGGCTTCGAACAGGCGCCGGTCTACGCGGAGGAGACCAGCGACCCGCAGCGGGTCGTCTCCAAGGTGATGTTCGCGGCCATCGGGTTCGCCACCGTCTTCTTCGCGTTCAGCTCGTGGGCGAGCACCGTGGCCACCGGCCCCTCGCACGTCGTCGACCAGTCGCAGCAGCAGTCCGCGAACCTCATCTTCGCCCTGAACCAGGACCGGTTGGGCAACGGGTTCACCGACGTGCTGAACGTCTTCTTCATCACCGGCATCTTCGCCTCGATGCTGAGCTTCCACAACGTGGTGGCCCGCTACGCGTTCGCCATGGGACGCGACGGGCTGCTGCCCTCGGCGGTCGGCCGCACCTCCAAGTCCTCCGGCGCGCCCGCGGTCGGCTCGTTCCTGCAGTCGGCGGTGGCGCTGGTCGTCGTCGTGGCGTTCGCGGTCACCGACGGCGGGCACTTCGACAAGGCGATGGGCCCGGACCCGACGGCCTCCGTGGGACGCCTGTTCACCTGGGCCGGCAACGTCGGCGCCCTCGGCGTGGTGCTGCTGATGGCCACCGCGGCCGTGGCGGTCATCGTCTTCTTCGTCAAGCGCGGCGCCGCCGGCGTGCAGGCGTGGCGGCTGGTCACCTCCGGCCTCGCCGCCATCGCGCTGACCGTGATCGCCGTGTACTCGGTGAAGGACTTCTCGGTGCTGCTCGGCGCGAACCCCGGCCACGGGCTGCGCTGGGTGCTGCCCGGCATCATCGCGCTGGCCGCCGTCATCGGCCTCGTCGTCGGCGTGGTGCTGCGCAGCCGGAAGCCCGAGGTGCACGCCAGGATCGGCATGGGCAACGAGGCGTTCCAGCTGGAGAAGGCCGCCGCCGCCCAGTCCGGGGGTGCCCCGGCCTGATCCGGTCACGTGCCATGACGGCCCGCCCCTGCCCGCCCGGGCGGGAGCGGGCCGTCCGCGTTCCCGCCGCCGCCTCCTCCTCCTCCTCGCCGTTCGCACGCCGGCGCGTCCCGGCCCGCTCGCCGTTCCGCCGCCGTTCACCCACCTGGCGTCCCGGCCCCGCCAGGCCGCCGCATCCGCTCCGCACGCACCTCCTCCGACGTCAGGACCCCACCGTGACCTCGCAGACCGCCACGTCCACCGCTCCTCGTACGCCCGCCGCGCACCCCCTCGACCCGCTGACCGCCGACGAGATCGCCGCCGCGCGGGAGGTGCTGGAGGCCGAGGGCAAGGTCACCGAGGCGACCCGGTTCCCGCTGGTGCTGCCCGACGAGCCGGACCGGCACACCGTGCTCGCGCACCGCGACGGGCACCCGGTCGACCGCCGGATCCGCGTGACCCTGCTGGACACGCAGACCGGCCGCGCCGCCGAGGCGGTGGTGGACGTGAGCGCCCGCGTGCTGCTGGCGTACCGCGACCTCGACGCGGCGTCCGACGGCCAACCGCCGCTGCTCTTCGAGGAGTACGAGACCTGCGACGAGATCGTCAAGGCCGACCCGGGCTGGCGCGCGGCCATGGCGGAGCGCGGCATCACCGACACCTCGCTGGTCATCGCGGCCCCGCTGGCCGCCGGCCACTTCGGCGTCGCCGAGGAGAGCGGCCGCCGCATGCTGCGCTCCCTGACGTTCCTGCGGTGCAGCGAGAGCGACAACCCGTTCGCGCACCCGGTCGGCGGCCTGGTCGCGGAGGTCGACCTGGTCGAGCGCCGGGTGATCCGGCTCATCGACACCGGCATCGTGCCCACGCCCGCCGAATGCGGGCGCTACGAGGCGGAGTTCAACGGCCCGGAGCGCACCGACCTGCTCCCGCTGGAGATCCGCCAGCCGCAGGGCCCCTCCTTCACGCTCGACGGCCCGGTCCTCCGGTGGCAGAACTGGCGGCTGCGGCTGGACTTCAACGCCCGCGAGGGCCTGGTGCTGCACCAGATCGCGCACCGTGACGGCGACCGCCACCGGCTGGTGCTGCACCGCGCGTCCATCGCGGAGATGGCCGTGCCGTACGCGGAGCCCGACCCGGCGCGCAACTGGGTCTGCTACCTCGACGCCGGCGAGTACCTGCTGGGCCGCAACGCCAACACCCTGCGGCTGGGCTGCGACTGCCTCGGCGAGATCGCCTACGTGGACGCGGTGCTCGCCGACGACCTCGGCCGGCCCGAGACGCTGCCCAACGCGATCTGCATCCACGAGGAGGACACCGGCCTGCTGTGGAAGCACACCAACATCTTCGACAACTTCGCGGTGGACAGCCGCCGTTCGCGGCGCCTGGTGATCTCGTACATCGCGACGCTCGGCAACTACGACTACGGCTTCTACTGGTACCTCTACCAGGACGGCACGATCGCGTTCGAGGCGAAGGCGACCGGACTGCTCCAGACGTCGGCCGCCGAGCCCGGGGCCGGCTCGCCGTACGCCACGGAGGTCGCGCCCGGGCTGCTCGCGCCGTTCCACCAGCACCTGTTCTGCGCCCGGCTCGACGCGGCGCTGGACGGCGGCGGCAACACCGTGGAGGAGGTGGACGTGGTGCGGCTGCCGACCGGGCCGGACAATCCGCACGGCAACGCCTTCACCACCCGGGCGACGGTGATCGCCGACAGCGGGGACGGGGGGCGGACCGCCGATCCGGCGGCCGGCCGGCGCTGGCGGATC
Source organism: Actinomycetes bacterium (assembly GCA_009783685.1). GTDB lineage: Bacteria > Actinomycetota > Actinomycetes > Streptomycetales > Streptomycetaceae > Actinacidiphila. The sequence goes on along the minus strand of WRCZ01000419.1, from coordinate 726 downwards.
AGCAACCCCGGGTCGCTCAACCGGATGGGCCAGCCGGTCGCGTACTCCCTGGTGCCCGAGTCGGGGCCGCTGCTGCTGGCCCAGACCGGCTCGCCGGTCGCCGAGCGCGTCGCCTACGCGACCCGGCATCTGTGGGTCACCCGCTACCGGCCCGAGCGGCACTACCCGGACGGGGACTACCCCAACCAGCACCCGGGGGGAGCGGGCGTCGCGGCCTGGTCGCGGCCCGGCGAGGGCCTGGAGGACACCGAGCTCACCGTCTGGCACGCTTTCGGTCCCACCCATCTGCCGCGGCTGGAGGACTGGCCGGTCATGCCGGTGGACTCCTGCGGGTTCGCTCTGCGGCCGACGGGGTTCTTCGACCGCAACCCGGCGCTCGACCTTCCTCGTGAAACGGGGGATGGTTCCGGTACCCACTGCCACGCCTGAGCCCCCCTCTCGGGGGCCCGCCTCCCCGCCGCTCGGACCACCGGGTCGCGCCCCTGCGGCGTCCGGGGTGCCCCCTGGCCGCCGTTGCCGGGTGCGCCGTCGTCGTGGTTGGTCGCGCAGTTCCCCGCGCCCCCTTCGGTATCCGGGGTGCCCCCGGGGCGTCGTTGCCGTCTGCCGCGCCGTGGTGGCTGGTCGCGCAGTTCCCCGCGCCCCTTTCGGGGTTCGGGTTGCCCCCGTGGGCGCGTTGCCGTCGCGCGGTCTCGTCCCGCCTGGTCGCGCAGTTCCTCGCGCCCCTGG
>WRCZ01000418.1 GCA_009783685.1 Actinomycetes bacterium | reverse complement strand
GCCCTGGACCGGCCCACCTCCACCGGTCCGCGAGGCGGACCCAGGGACGGCCCGGTGCGGCGACGGACGGCCAGGCCCAGGGCGACGGCCCCGAGCCCGGGCCTCGGTCGCGGCCGCCCCGCCCGGAGGCGCGGAAGCGTTCAGAACGTGACGGGCAGCCGGTCGACGCCGCGGACCAGGGGGTTGGGGCGCCAGACGAGGGGTCCGGCGCCGGGGTCGAGGGCGAGGCGGGGTGCGCGGGTGAGCAGCGTGGTCAGCGCGATCGCGCCCTCCATGCGGGCCAGCGGCGCGCCCAGGCAGTAGTGGATGCCGTGGCCGAAGGCGAGCTGGCCGTCGGGGGGCCGGCGGATGTCGAAGGTGTCGGCGGCGCTGTGGTGGGCGCCGTCGCGTGCGGCCGAGGCCAGCACGACCGCGACCACCTCGCCGGCCGGGATGACCACGCCGCCGATCGGATAGGGGGCCCGGGTGATGCGGTAGGTGGCGCGTTCCACCGGACCGTCGTAGCGCAGCACCTCCTCGATCGCGCCGGGCATCAGCCCGGGCAGGTCGGCGCGGAGCGCTTCGAGCTGGTCGGGGTGGCGCAGCAGGGCCAGGACGCCGTTGGCGACGAGGTTGACGGTGGTCTCGTGGCCGGCGACGAGCAGCAGGAACGCCATGCTGACGAGTTCCGGCGCGGACAGCCGGTCGCCGTCCTCGTACCGGGTGCGGATCAGCGCGCTGAGCAGGTCGTCGCGGGGGCCGCTGCACCGCTTGTCCTCGATCAGCTCGGCCAGGTAGGCGCTCACGGCCTGCGCGGCGGCCATCTCCTCCGCGCCGCCGCCGGTCTCGCCGAGGACGGCCCGGGTCCATTCGCGGAACGCGTCCCGGTCCAGGTCGGGCACGCCCAGCAGCTCGCAGATCACGGTGAGCGGGAGGGGGAAGGCGAAGTCCTCGATGAGGTCGGCGCTGCCGGCCGGCAGCATCTTGTCGAGCAGGTCGTCGGTGATCTGCTGGACGCGGGGCCGCAGTTCGGCGACCCGGCGGGGGGTGAACTCGCGGGCGACCAGCCGCCGCAGCCGGGTGTGGCTCGGCGGGTCGGACTCCAGCATGTGGGCGCTGACCGGCCCGGCGCTCTCGGGGCCGCCGCCCAGCGTGTGCCAGTCCTTGCTCAGCCGCGGGTCGGCGAGCGCGGTGCGGGCCTCGTCGTACCCGACGACGAGCCACAGCTCGCCGCTCTCCACGACGGCCCGGTGGACGGGCCCTCTCGCGCGCAGCCGGGCGTAGTAGGGGTAGGGGTCGGTGACGAAGTCCTCGCCGTATGCGGTCAGATCGACGATGTCCTGGTCGTGTGCCACTGCTCCCCCAGGTCGTGTCAGTTCGGGTCGGCCAGGCGCTCCAGCAGGTGGGTGAGGCGCTTGGTGACAGTCTGACGGTCGCCGTCGGTGAGTGCCGACCCCATTCCGACGGCGACGGCTCCCGCGGCGACCCAGTCGGGCGCGGCGGCGACCGTGATGCCGCCGATCGGCAGCAGCGCGACGTGCGGGATGATCGCCCGCAGGTCGACGACCCAGTCCGGGGAGTAGGCGGTGGCCGGGTAGAGGGTGAGGGCGTCGGCGCCGAGTTCCATGGCGCGGACGGCTTCGGTGGGCGTGGCGATGCCGGGGAAGACGGGGATGCCGTAGCGGTGGCCGGTGCGCAGCACGGCCTCGTCGAGGTTGGGGGCGAGCAGGAAGCGGGCGCCGGCCTCGATGGCCATCCGGGCGGAGACCTCGTCGAGCACCGTGCCGGCGCCGATGACCGCGTCGTCGCCGACCTCGCGGACCAGGGTGGTGACCGCTTCGAGGGCGAACGGGGTGGTGAGGGAGATCTCCAGGGTGGTGAGTCCCGCGGACAGCAGGGTGTCGGCGGTGGCCGCGGCCTGGTCGTAGCTCTCGGTGCGGATGGTGGCGAAAACCCGCTGGGCCAAGGCGGCCCGGGTCGTCTCCCAGCGGTACACGGTGGTCGCCCACCTTCCTGGAGAGGTGATGCACGGGCTCAGCACGGTACCGGCGCGGTGGCGGCGGGTGATCCCCGGACGGCGGAGCTGTTTCCGCACCGTGACATGAGGGGGGCATGAGCCCCCTGATGCGCCTGGGTCGTGCGGCCCCCGGCCTCTCCCCGGGCTGGGGGCCCGGTGCGCGGGACCCGGTCCGTGGGGTCCCGGTCCGTGGGGTCCCCGGGCCGTGGGGTCAGCCCACGTGCGTGGAGAACATCCCGCCGGTCGGTCCCTGCTTGTCGCCGCCCTGGGCCTTCTTCAGCGCGTTCGCCAGGCCCTCCAGCGTCATGGACTGAAGGATCACCCGGCCGTTGCCCTCCAGGGTGGCCAGCGACAGCCCCTCGCCGCCGAAGACGGCGTTCATGATGCCCTGGCGGTTGAGGCCGCCGATGCGCTGGACGCCGTACTGGATGCCCTCCTCGAAGGCGACGATGCAGCCGGTGTCGACCTCGATCCGGCCGCCGAAGTCCGCGGGGTTGAGGTCGATGAAGTTGCCGGCGCCGGCGATGATCACGGTGCCGTGGCCGGTGAACTTCTCCAGGATGAAGCCCTCGCCGCCGCTCATGCCCGTCCGGCCGCCGGCGAAGGCGATGCCGAACTGCACGGTGTCCTCGGCGGCGACGAACGCGTCCTTCTCGGCGAACCAGGCGCGTGACCCGCTCAGTTCCAGGGCCCGCATCTCGCCGGGCAGCACCCCGGCGAAGCCGACGGTGCCCTCGCCGCCGGAGGCGGTGAAGTACTGGAAGGCGAGCGACTCGCCGGCCAGGGCGCGCTGCCCGACCTGCATGGCGGTGCCCATGGCCTGGCGCAGCAGGCCGCCCATGCCCCCGCCGCCGCCCGCGCCGCCCTGCTGCCCGCCGCCGTTGCGCCCGCCGGGGCCGCCGAGCCGGGTCTCCATGCTGACGTTGGCCGTCTTGAACAGGAACTTGCCCGCCTCGCAGTACACCGTCTGGCCGGGGTTCAGGGTGCAGACGGCCATCTGCATGGCGTTGCCGACGATCTGCTGCTGCAGGGTCACAGCGGGGCTCCTCAGGACGAGCTGGTGGTACGAGGGTGGCGTGGTGGGCGCCGCCGGGTCAACGTACCGCCCGGGCGATCCGGTTCCGCAAGTGGTCGGCGCCACCGTCCGGGCCGTCGGTCTGCTGTTCCGGCAGCCGGACCGCGCGCTCGCCGCCGGTGTCGAGGAAGCGGGCCAGCGGCAGGGTCGCGGCGCCGACGGTGACGGCGTCGGGGCCGAGCCTGCCGAGTTCGATGGAGGTCTGGGCGCAGGGGTGGTGCAGGGAGTAGGCGGCGGCGACCTCGCGGACCGCGGGCAGCAGCCGGGGGCCGAGCAGCAGTCCGGCCCAGCCGCCGATGACGATCCGCTGCGGGTTGAAGAGGTTGATCAGGTCGGCGATGCCCGCGCCGAGGTACTCGGCGGCCTCGGCGAGCAGCGCGTCGGCCTCGGGGTCGTGGTCGGCGGCGGCCAGCAGCGCGGCGAGCCCGGTCTCCTCGCTGACGCCCTCGGGCGCCGACGGCCAGCGGCCCAGCAGCGCCTCGGCGCCGACGTACGCCTCCAGGCAGCCGCGGGAGCCGCAGCGGCAGGTGCGGCCGCCGACCCGCAGCGTGGTGTGCCCCCACTCCCCGGCGCTGCTGCTGGCGCCGTGGTACGGGGTGCCGTCGGCGACGACGGCGGCGCCGACGCCGGAGCCGATGAGGGCGATGACGACGTTGCGGGAGCCGCGGCCGCCGCCGAACCACATCTCGGCCTGGCCCAGGGTCTTGGCGCCGTTGTCGATGTACAGGGGAAGGGTGGTGCCGGCGCGCAGCAGCCGGCCGAGCGGGACGGCGTCCCAGCCGATGGTCTGGCCGTGGACGACGATGCCGTCCGCGTCGCCGGGGGCGGCAGTCCGCCCGGGTTCCGGCGGGACGTGCTCGACGATGCCGGGGACGCCGATGCCGACGCCGAGCACCTCGCTGTCGTCGATGCCGGCCTCGCGCACCACGGACTCGATGCCTTGCAGGGCCAGGCTCACCACGTGGTCGACGTCGTGCCCGCTGTCGGACAACGGCAGGTCGGCGGAGGCGCGTTCGGTCAGGGCGAGGTCGAACAGCTCGACCCTGACCCGGGTCTCGCCGACGTCGACGCCGACGACGTAGCCGTAGAGGGCGGAGACCTGGAGCAGGATGCGGGGGCGGCCGCCGTCGGACTCGACGGCGCCGGCCTCCTCGACCATGCCGTCCGCGATCAGCTCGCCCACCACGTTGCTGATGGAACCTGCACTCAAGCCGGTGTCCCGGCCCAACTCCTGACGGCTGAGGGGCCCTTCGAAATACAAATGACGCAGAAGCGATGCACGGTTGCCGCGCCGCAGGTCACGCACGGTCCGCTTGCCCCGCTCAGCCATCGACCCTCCCTCTCAGCCCTTCGGCGGTGAATCTATCGCTGCACGAGGTCTTGACGCCACCTTTTCTCACAAGTTAAATCACGGCCTGAATTAAGGCACAGGCGCTGTTCACTTCCTGAAGCGATCCCCACCCCTGAGAGGGAACCGGTATGCGCACCTCCAGCACCTCCAGCAGACTCCTCGCGGCCACCGCCCTCGTGGCCGCGCTCGGTCTGACCGCCACCGCGTGTGGCGGCGGCAGCTCCGACAGCGGCGGCGACAAGAGCGACCCCGCCAGCCTCAAGGGGCAGACCATCACGTACTGGGCGAGCAACCAGGGCACCAGCCTCGACAACGACAAGCAGGTGCTGACCCCGGAGCTCAACAAGTTCACCCAGCAGACCGGGATCAAGGTCAAGCTGGAGGTGATCGGCTGGGCCGATCTGCTCAACCGCATCCTGGCGGCGACCACCTCCGGGCAGGGCCCGGACGTGCTCAACATCGGCAACACCTGGTCGGCTTCGCTGCAGGCGACCGGCGCCCTCATGCCGTGGGACTCCACCGCGTTCACCACCATCGGCGGCAAGGACCGGTTCGCGCCCGCCGCGATCGCGGCCGCCGGTGCGGCCGGCAAGGACCCGGCCGCGGTGCCGCTGTACTCGATGGCGTACGGCCTGTACTACAACAAGAAGATGTTCGCCGACGCGGGCATCGCCAACCCGCCCAAGACCTGGGACGAGTTGGTCACCGACGCCAAGAAGCTGACCACGGGCGGCCACTACGGCCTCGCGGTCGAGGGCAGCAACGGCGCGGAGAACATCCACCACGTCTTCGTCCTGGCCAAGCAGCGCGGCTCGGACTGGTTCGACTCCTCCGGCAAGGCGACCTTCGACACCCCGGCGAACGTGGCCGCGGTCAAGCAGTACGTCGACTTCATCGCCAGCGACAAGGTCGCCGCCAAGGGCAACGCGGAGTACTCGCAGAACCAGACCATCACCGACTTCGCCACCGGCAAGGCCGCGATGATGATGTGGCAGTCCGCCGCCACCTCCATCAAGTCGCACGGCATGTCGCCCGACCAGTACGGCGTGGTCCCGGTTCCCACCCAGACCGCGGGCGCCACCGGTGACGCGGGCGTGACGTCCATGGTGGCCGGCATCAACCTGGCGGTGTTCCAGAACACCAAGCACAAGGCCGCCGCCGAGGCGCTGGTGAAGTTCATGACCAGCACCCCGGAGCAGAAGATCCTCAACGGCACGTACGGTTCGCTGCCGCCGGTCAAGGAGGCGCAGAGCGACCCGGCGTTCCAGACCCCGGACCTGAAGGTCCTCGCGAGCGTGCTCGGCTCCTCCGCCGCGCCGCTGCCGCAGGTGCCCAACGAGGCGCAGTTCGAGACGCTGGTCGGCACCGCGGTGAAGGACCTGTTCGCCGACGCCGCGGCGGGCAAGCCCGTCACCACCGACTCCG
>WRCZ01000417.1 GCA_009783685.1 Actinomycetes bacterium | reverse complement strand
GCGGCCGTCCACTCCAGGACCCGCGCCAGCGGCTCGCCGGTGAACAGCCGGTGCACCAGCGTGCACACCTCGCGCAGTTCGGCCAGCGCGCCCGCCCGCTGGTACGGCCCGTCGTGCAGCTCCGGCAGATCGCCGGCGGGGGCGGCGATCCCGGCCAGGACGGCGGCCATCGCGGCGATCCGCTCGGCCGTCTCCGCGGGGAGCGTGCGCGGGTCGCAGCCGCGCAGCGACAGCAGGTAGGCCCGCAGGACGAACATGTGGTAGTAGGTGCTGCCCTCCCACTCCCAGCCGTCGGGGTGGACGGCGAGCGCCGGGTGCCCGTCGAGACCGGGGGAGGGCCGCCGGCGGCAGACGGCCGCGGCCGCGTTGAACCAGGCGGTGTAGTTGGAGCGTTCCTCGTCGCGGGCCACCATGTGCGTGCGCGCCGCGTCGGCGAACCGGGCGAGCCGGCCGAGCAGTTCCCCGACGGCCGGGCTCACCGCGCGCTCGTCCCCGGGGCCCGGGCCGTCCCCTTCCTGCGGGCCGGCCGCCCCGGCCAGGCTCCACGCCGCGTGGCCGATGCTCACCGCCCAGATCGTCTCGGTGAGCGCCTGGTGGAAGAGCCGGCCGCGCAGCATCCAGTCCGGCGCCCCCTCGTGCGGGCCGTCGGCGGTCAACTGCGCGTACAGCTCGGCGTAGTGCTCCAGGCCGCGCGCCGCGGCGGCGCGGTCCTCCGCCGCCGGCGACGCGGCCAGGTGCCGCAGCCGCAGCGCGCACGCCTGGTGCGCCAGCGCCGCCCACGCGCCCCGCACCTGCGGGGTGTCGATCCGGCAGCCGTGCCGGCAGGGCGCCCCGCCGGGCGGGAACGTCCCGCCCAGCAGGTCGCCGTGGTCCAGCTCGGTGCCGTGCACCGGGCAGATGTAGGCGTGCCACCAGCCGCCGCGCTCGCGCGGCACGACCACCTCGGGAGCGGGCCGGGAGCCGGGGCCCGCGGCGGTCACCGCGGCCACGCGCCGCCGCCGATGTCGAAGGTGGCGCCGGTGAGGTAGCCGGCCTCGTCGGACGCCAGGTACACGGCCGCGCCGGCCACGTCCTCCGGGGTGCCGCCGCGGCCGATCGGCAGGCCGGCGACGATCCGCTCCTGGACCTCGGGGGCGGTGAACGTGCCGTGGAAGGCGGTGTCGCCGATGAAGCCGGGCGCCAGGGCGTTCGCGGTGATCCCGTCGCGGCCGAGCTCCTTGGCCAGTCCCTTGGTGAGGCCGACGATCCCGGCCTTGGCCGCGGCGTAGGCGGCGGCGCCCGGGCCGCCGCCGTCGTGCGCGGCCTGCGACGCCATGGTGATGATCCGGCCCCGCCGGCCGGCCGCCCGCAGATGCGGCAGGGCGGCGTGCACGGTGCGGTAGGTGGCGGTGAGGTTGACGTCGATGACGGCCCGGAAGTGCTCCTCGGACATCTCGGCCACCGGCACCCGGTCCACCAGGTGTCCCGCGTTGGCGACGACGATGTCCAGACCGCCCAGGAACCCGGCGGCCTCCTCCACGAGGCCGGCGACCGCGGCGCCGTCGGTGACGTCGGCCTGCACGGCCCTGGCCTTGCGGCCGATTCCGGTGATCCGCGCGGTCACCTGCTCCGCGCCCTCGGCGCTCCTCCCGTAGTGCACGATCACGTCGGCGCCCGCGGCGGCGAGGCCGTACGCGAGGGCGGCACCGATACCGTGACCGGCCCCGGTGACGAGGGCGCGGCGGCCGGTGAGGTCGAACGGCATGAAAACGCCTCCTGGCGGTGTGTGGGGTGGTGATCCGTGAACGGGGCGTGCGGCGGCGGTCACTTGATGCCGGCGTTGGCGAAGCCCTGCACGAAGTAGCGCTGGGTGAACAGGAAGAGGACGACCATCGGGATCGTGGCCATGGTGGTGCCGGCCATCAGGTAGGCCCACGCGTTCTGGTCGGACTGCTGGAAGCTGGACAGCCCCACCTGCAGCACCCGCTTGTCGGGGCTCGTCGTCACGATCAGCGGCCACAGGAAGTTGTTCCAGCTGGATTCGAAGGTCAGCAGTGCCACCGTCGCGATGGCCGGCTTGACCAGCGGCGTCATCACGCGGGCGTAGATGCCGAACTCGCTCATCCCGTCGATCCGGGCGGCCTCCTCCAGCTCAGTCGGCAGCGACAGGTAGAACTGCCGGAACAGGAAGATGGCGAACGGGGTGAGCGCGCCGGGCACGATCAGCCCCCACCAGGAGTCCAGCCAGCCGTGGCCGCCGCGGCCCAGGTAGTCGTTGCCGCCGAAGAACGGCATGCCCTTGGCGATCAGGTACTGCGGCACGATCTTGCTGTAGGTGGGGATCATCATGGTGGCCAGCACCGCGAGGAACAGCACGTTGCGGCCGCGGAACGGCACGCGGGCGAGCGCGTAGCCGGCCATCGAGGCCAGCACCAGGTTCAGCGCGGTGTGGCTGACCGCGATCACGGCGCTGTTCAGCGAGTACTGGCCGAACGGCGCATAGCTCAGCGCGGTGGAGTAGTTCGACCAGCGCCAGTGCTGCGGCAGCAGGTGCGGCGGGTACGACGCGAGGTCGCCCTCCGTCTTGACCGAGGTGAGGATCATCCACACGAACGGGACGACCATCGCCAACGACACGACGAGCAGCACCAGGTGCAGCGCCAGCCTGCGCAACCGCCGGGCCACCAGCGGGTCGCGGGCGCGCGTCCTGGCCGCGAGCGGTTCAGCGGACATCGTCCTCCCTCCCCGTCAGGCGCCGGCTGAGCAGCATCAGGACCAGCAGGAAGGCGAAGAGCACCACGCTCATCGCGGCGGCCTGGCCCATCTGGAACTCCTTGAACGCCTTGCTGTAGATCTCGTAGGTCATCACCGTGGTGGAGTTGGCGGGTCCGCCGTCCGGGGTCAGCACGTAGAGCTGGTCGAAGGCCTGGAAGGAGTCGATGATCGACACCACCAGGACGAAGAACGTCGCCGGCTTGAGCAGCGGCAGCGTGATCGACCAGAAGGTGCGGGCCTTGGAGGCGCCGTCGAGTTCGGCCGCCTCGTAGACGTCCTGCGGCATCGCCTGGAGCGCGGCGAGGTAGATGAGCATCTTGATGCCGACGCCCTTCCAGATCGACACCATGATCACCGCGAACAGCGCCCAGCTCGGATCGCCCAGCCACACCGGGCCCTTGACGCCGAACCAGCCCAGCGCGGTGTTGAGGATGCCGATGCGCGGCTCGAACATCCACATCCACACCAGCGCGATGGCGACCGTCGCGGTGATGTGCGGCATGAAGATCGCCGCCCGGTACCAGGCCCGCCCGCGCATCTTGTTGTTGAGCAGGACGGCCAGCACCACGGCGATGGCCATCGCCACCGGCACGGTGAAGAAGGTGAACACCACCGTGTGCCAGATCGACGCGTTCCAGGTGCTGTCGGCGAAGATCGCCCGGAAGTTGTCCAGCCCGGCGAACGTGGCGGTGCCCGCAAGGACGTCGTAGTGGAGGAACGCCAGCACGAAGGTCGCGGCGACCGGGAAACCGATCCACCAGACCAGGTGGACGGTCGCCGGGGCGAGCATCAGATAGGCGGTGCGCCGGCGGTCCCGGGCGAGCCGGGACTGCCGGGGGCCGCTTCCCCGCCGTGCACGCGGCCCCGCGCCGAGGCGGGCGGTGCGCGGCGGGTCGTCGCGGCCGGAGCGGGCCAACTGGGTGGCGGGGGCCGCCATCAGGAGTCCTTGGCCATGATCGCTTTCGCCTTCTCCGCCAGCCCCTGCAGGGCCTTGGCGGGAGTGGTCCGGCCCAGCAGGGCGCTCTCCAGGGCGGGCTTGAACTGGTCGCGGATCTCCAGCCATTGGGGCACGCCGCCCTCGGAGAAGGCGTGGTCCAGGTTCTGCACGGCGAAGCCGACGAGCTTGTCGCTCCTGACGTAGTCCGAGTTCGCGGCGCTCAGCACGGCGGGGATGTTGCCGCGCTGCTGGGCGGCCTGCGGCGCGACCTGGTCGCTGGACAGGAACTCGACCAGCTTCCTTGCCTGTTGGGGGTAGCGGCTGCGCGCGGCGACGGTGGCCAGGGTGCCGCCCTGGAACATCGCCGGGCGGGCCTGGGCCAGGGTGAAGCCGGCGACGGCGTCGTCCTTGACGAGTTCCGGCTTGGCCTCCTCGAACTGCCGCCACAGGTCGTTGTGCCCGATCGCCATCGCGGCCCGGCCCTGCGTCAGCGGTGCGGCCACCGCGCTGGTGCTGGAGAAGCCGTAGTCCTCGATCTTGTCGGTGCGGACGATGTCCACCATCCACTGGAGGGCGTCGATCGCCTCCGGCGAGTCGAAGGCCGGCTTGCCGTCGCGGAACAGGTCGCCGCCGAACGCCCACATGATCGGCAGGAACGTCTGCCGGAGGTCGTTGCTGAGGATGTCCACGCCGGCCCGTTGCAGGGTGCCGCCCTTGCGGACGGTCAACTGCTTCGCCATGTCCTTCAGTTCGGCCAGGTCCTTGGGCGGGGCCGTGATGCCGGCCGCGGACAGGATGTCCTTGCGGTAGATGCCGAGCCGGGTGTCCAGCACGATCGGCCGGGCGTACGTCTTGCCCTCCCAGATGCCGGCCTGCACCACCCGGGGGTTGTAGGTGCGGCTGAGGTCGGCCGCCGGGGTGCCGAGGTCGCCGAGTACGCCCTTCTTGGCGAACGGCGGTATCCAGCCCACGCCGATCAGCATCACGTCGTAGGGCTGCCCCCCTACGATCGACGTCGTGAGCTTCTCGTTGAGCTTGCCGTAACTGGTGTAGTCCGGCTGGACGTCGACCCCGGGGTTGGCCTTCTTGAACTGCGCGAGCAGCGTCTCCAGCAGCTTCTGCCCGTCCGCACGGTCGAAGATGGGGGTGATCATGCGCAGCGAGGCGCTCCCGCCGCCGCTGGTCGAGGATCCGGGCGCCGGCCCTCCGCAGGCGGCGAGTGCCGCTCCGGACGCGGCGGCCGCGCCCAGGCCGAGGAAACGGCGTCGGGACAGGGGCGATGAGGGTGGAGGCATGGCTGAACTCCCCTCGGCGAAGCGGGTCCGCCGGTCGTAGAAATTCGCTGAGACGTTGCATTGGAGCCGGTGCATCGATTTACTGGGGGCCACCGCAGAGCACACTAGGAATGGCCACAGGGAGTGTCAATATGAGGGGCGAGGATTGGTTACCAAACGAGCAGGGGGCGGTGCAGTGAGCGGTGTAACCATCTACCAGGTGGCCCAGGAGGCCGGTGTCTCACCCAGCACCGTGTCCAACCTGCTGAACGGCCGGCACGCCAAGATGCTGCCGGAGACCCGCGAGCGCATCGAGGACGCGATACGGCGCCTCGGCTATCGGCCCAACCGGGCCGCCCGCCAGCTGCGCACCGGACGCGCCGAGACGATCGGGCTCATCGTTCCCTCGGTGGCCAACCCGTTCTGGGGCTCCTTCGCCCGGCACCTCGAAGCGGCCGCGCTGGCCCAGGGGTTCTACGTGCTGCTGTGCAACAGCGAGCGCGATCCCGAACGGGAACGCGGCTACGTGGAGGAGCTGTGGGACGACGGCATCGGGCGGGTGGTCCTGTGCTCGTCCCTGCCCTCGCTCGATCACCTGCGCCCGGTGGTGGAGCGCGGACTGGCCCTGGTGACCTTCGACCGGACCGCGCAGCCCGGCGACCCGTCCAGCGTCGTCAACATCGGCACGGACAACCTGCTCGGCGGGCAGCTCGCCGGCAGCCACCTGCTCGAACTCGGCCACCGGCGCTTCGGGTTCGTCTCCGGCTCGATCGGCAGCGTCAACCGCTCGGAGCGCTACCGCGGGCTCCTGCGGTCACTGGAGACCGCGGAACTGCCGCCGGAGGCGGTCACCGTCTGCTCCGGCGCGTCGACGGACAACTTCGACGACCTGGACGCCGCCGAGCTGGGGCG
>WRCZ01000416.1 GCA_009783685.1 Actinomycetes bacterium | reverse complement strand
GCACTTCACCCGCACGAGTGGCGGCGGGCGGCCGGTTCACGGTGGTGGGGAGGCGTCGGCCGGTTCACGTCGGCGATGACGCGTCGGCCGGTCCATGGCGGCTGGTCCACGGCCGCGGCAACGCGGCGGCCGGATCACGGCGGTGAGGACACGTCCACGGGAGTGGCGGCCGGGGTGTGCCGGGGGCCCGCCGGACGCCCGCGCCCTGGCCGTATGCTGCGGTGACGCCCGCGCAGGGCACCCGCGGCACGGCACGAGCCGTCGCCCCGGCGGCGGAACGCGCGGACGGCCCGGCGGCGGAGCGGCCGACGACGGGCCGCCCGAGGCAACGGCAGACGACAGGAGCACGCATGGCATCCGGCAACGCCCCGCTGAAGATCGGCGTCATCGGCCTCGGTGACATCGCGCAGAAGGCGTACCTGCCGGTGCTCGCCGCCCAACCCGGCCTGGAACTGCACCTGCAGACCCGCACGCCGGCGACGCTGGAGCGGATCGGCGACGCCTACCGGCTGCCGCACCGCCACACCACCCTGGACGCGCTGGTCGACCAGGACCTGGACGCCGCGTTCGTGCACGCCCCGACCGAGCACCATGTGGCGATCGCCGAGCGCCTCATCGAGGCGGGCGTGCCGGTGTACGTCGACAAGCCGCTCGCCTACGACCTGGCCGGGGCCCGCCGCGTGGTGGAACTGGCCGAGCAGCGGGGCGTGTCGCTGATGGTCGGCTTCAACCGCCGCTACGCGCCCGGCTACCTGCAGTGCCTGGACCACCCGCGGCACCTGCTGCTCATGCAGAAGAACCGGATCGGGCTCGCCGAGGCGCCGCGCGCCATGGTCTTCGACGACTTCGTGCACGTCGTCGACACGCTGCGCTTCCTCGCGCCGGGGACCGTCGACCAGGTAGTGGTGCACGCCCGGGTGCGCGACGGGCTGGTGCACCACCTCGTGCTGCACCTGGCCGGCGACGGCTTCACCGCCGTCGGCACGATGAACCGGATGAGCGGCTCGGTCGAGGAGAGCCTGGACGTCAGCGGCGACGACACCCGCCGCCAGGTGATCAACCTCGCCGAGGTCGTCGACCACAAGGGCCAGCCGACGCTCCGCAGGCGCGGCGACTGGGTGCCGGTGGCCCGCCAGCGCGGCATCGAGCAGATCACCCTGGCCTTCCTCGACGCGGTCCGCGGCGGCGTGCTCCTCGACGCGCGGGACGCGCTGCGGACCCACGAGCTGTGCGAGCGGATCGTCACCGAGATCGAGCGGACCGCGCCGGGGCCGGTCGCCTGACCAGCCGCGTGCCCTCGTAGGCGGCGCCCATCACCAGCATCAGCAGGGCCAGGTGCGGCACCCAGTCCCCGAAGCGGACGTAGGGGCTGACGCCGGTGGCCAGCGGCACCTGGTAGACGGCGGTGGTGCTGCTGCCGGTGCCGATGCGGTGGCCCACCGGCCGTCCCTGCGCGTCGAACACCGCGCTGATCCCGGTGAGCGTGGCGTGCACCATCGGCCGCCAGGTCTCCGCGGAGCGGAGCGCGGCCAGCGAGGCGTGCTGCGCGGGCGCCCAGCTGTGCTGGAACGACGACGTCGAGGACTGCGCGACGAGCAGTTGGGCGCCGTGGCCGGCCAGGTGCCGGCTCATGTCGGGGAACGCCGTCTCGAAGCAGATCAGCGGACCGAAGCGCAGCCCGCGGTCGTCCATGACGACCTGCCGCTTGCCGGGCGTCCGGTTCTGGTCGGCGGCCTTGCCGACCGACGTGGCCCAGCCCAGCAGCGACCGCATCGGGATGTACTCGCCGAACGGCACCAGCCGCATCTTGTCGTACGTCGGCCCGGTCACCCCGTTCGGGCCGATGAGCTCCGAGGTCTTGGAGATGCCCGAGCCGTCGGCCTTCGGCGCGTCGACGTTCACCAGCACCTCGGAGCCGACCTCGGCGGACAGCGCGGCCAGGCGGTCGGCGACCTCGGGGTGCGAGGTCAGGTCCACGCCCACGCTGCTCTCCCCCCACACCACCAGGTCCGGATGGGTGCCGGCGAGCTGCCGGGTGAGCTCCACCTCGCGGTTGAGCCGGCTGTCGCCGGTGGGCAGGACACCGGGCTGGACGATCGCGATGCGCACCGACCCGGACTGCTGCGGGCGCGGCGCCCACAGCCACGCCGCGCTGGTGCCGACGGCCGCCACCAGCAGCGCGACGATCGCCGGCCTGCGCACCGGCGGCAGCGCGATCAGCGCGGCCACGGCGGTGTTCAGCAGCACCACCAGGAAGCTCACCAGCCACACGCCGCCGATCGACGCCAGGCGCAGCGCCGGTGGGACCTGCCACTGGCTCGCGCCCAGCAGCCCCCAGGGGCCGCCGAGCCCCTGCCAGGAGCGCACGAGTTCCACCATCAGCCAGCCCGACGGCAGCAGCACGATCGCGGACGCGACCTGCCCGGCACTCGCGCCCGGGTGCATCAGCCGCCGCACCAGCCAGCCCCATGGCGCCCACAGGGCCCCGAGGAGCAGCGCGAGGACCACGATGAACACGTTCAGGCTCGGCATCAGCCAGTTGTGGACGGCCAGCATGAAGCCGGCGCCGCCGAACCAGCCGTCCAGCGCCGCGCGCTTGGCGGTGGGGGCGGAGCGGATCAGCAGGATCCAGGGCACCAGCGCGACGTAGGCCAGCCACCACAGCGAGGGCGCGGGGAACGCCAGGGCGGGCACGGCGCCGGCCAGCGCGGCCGTGCCGGAGCGCACCCAGCGGGACGACAGGCGTGCCGTCAGCCGCTCCTCGACCGTGGCCGTCGTGGCCGTCATCCGCGCTCCCTCGCGTCCTTCCGCCGGCTGCCGCCGCGCCGAGGGCCGCCGGGCCGATGGGTGATCAAGGCTGTTTACCCCCTCGCATGGGCCGGCACACCGCTGCCCGGGCGTGTCGCCCGCCGGGCGACACCGCCTCCCCGACCATCTTCCTCCAGGCCAGACGCCTGTGCGTCCCGGGGTGCGGGAGTGCGCCCGCCCCGGCGCGGGTCGCTCCCCCGACCCCCGCGGAGGCGGGGTTCCGGCCGCGGGTCGCGGCAGGCGGCCGCGGCCGGCGCCGTGCGGCGACCGGCTCCCGCGGCGGCTGTCACGGCAGGCGGTTCCAGGCGGTCAGCACATGGCGGCCGTGCTCCATGCCGAGCCGGCTGACAGTGCCCGTGGCGAGCTGGAACAGCGCACCGTCGGCCGCGGGCAGGCCGAGCCTGCGGGCGGTGAGCACCCGCAGCAGATGGGCGTGGGCGACAAGGACGACGTCCCCGCCGTCGCTGTTGGCGAAGGCGGCGTCGGCGCGTGCCAGGACCTTGTCGGCACGTGCGCCGACCTCGTCCGGGCTCTCTCCGGGGTGCCCCTCGGGCCCCGGCGTGACGCCGTCGGTCCACAGGTCCCAGTCCGGGCGGGTGCGGTGGATGTCCCGCGTGGTGACGCCCTCGTAGCCGCCGTAGTCCCACTCGCGCAGGGCGGGCTCGATCCGGGTGTGCTCCAGGCCGGCGAGCTTGGCGGTCTGCCGGGCCCGTTCCATCGGGCTGGTCAGGACGCAGGCGATGTGGCGGGAGGCGAGCAGCGGGGCCAGGCTGCGGGCCTGCTCCTCGCCGTTCGGCGTGAGGGGAAGGTCGGTGTAGCTCGTGTGCTGCCCTGACAGGGTCCACTCGGTCTCGCCGTGGCGGATCAGTACCAGCTCGCCCATCGGGCACCTCCCGTGACGCCCCGCGGCGCCGCCGTTGTGATCATACGTCCCGCTCGGGAACGTGGGTCGGCCCTGCGTCCGCCGCCCGGGCGGCGGTGGACGATCAGGTCTCGCACCGAGGTGAACTCCCGGCTGCGCCCAGGACTTCCCGTCACCTGACGTGACTACGATGACGCGCAGTGCCCCGGTTGCGGCATCCGCGTGACCTCGGTCTGATCGGTTGGAACAGGCGACGCCAGGACAGGAGCCGGTATGGACGACGAGACCCGCAGCTACGACGTGGTGGTCATCGGAGCGGGCCCGGTGGGGGAGAACCTGGCGGAGCGCGCCCAGGCGGGCGGGCTCGACACGGTGATCGTGGAGAGCGAGCTGGTCGGCGGCGAGTGCTCGTACTGGGCCTGCATGCCCAGCAAGGCCCTGCTGCGGCCGGTGCTCGCCCGTGCCGACGCCCGCCGGCTGCCCGGTCTGGCCGACGCGGTGGCCGGCCCGCTGGACGCGGCGGCGGTGCTGGCCCGGCGCGACGCCTTCACCTCGAACTGGAACGACGACGGGCAGGTGGGCTGGCTCGACTCGGTCGGCGTCGACCTCGTCCGCGGCCACGGCAGGCTCGACGGACCCCGCCGGGTGACCGTCGCCACGCCGGACGGCGGCACCGTGCGGCTCACCGCCCGCCACGCGGTCGCGGTCTGCACCGGTACCACCGCCGCGCTGCCGCCGCTGCCGGGCCTCGCCGACGTGCGGCCGTGGATCAGCCGGGACGCGACCAGCGCCAAGGAGGTGCCGGGGCGGCTGCTGGTGGTCGGCGGCGGCGTGGTGGCCGTCGAGATGGCCACGGCCTGGCAGGCGCTGGGTTCGCAGGTGACCCTGCTGGTGCGGGGCTCCGGTCTGCTGCCGCGGATGGAGCCGTTCGCCGGCGAACTGGTCGCCGACGCGCTGCGGGAGGCCGGGGCCGACGTGCGGTTCGGGGTCTCGGTGACGTCCGTGGCCCGCGAGGGCGGCGCGGACGGCGAGGTGCGGGCCGTACTGGACGACGGGAGCACGCTCGCCGCCGACGAGATCCTCTTCGCCACCGGCCGCAACCCCCACACCGACGACCTCGGCCTGGACACGGTCGGACTGACGCCGGGGGACTGGCTGCCGGTCGACGACACCCTGCGGGTCACCGCCGTCGAGGACGGCTGGCTGTACGCGGCCGGCGACGTCAACCACCGCGCGCTGCTCACCCACCAGGGCAAGTACCAGGCCCGGATCGCCGGAGCGGTGATCGCGGCCCGCGCCAAGGGCGAGCCGCTGGACGACGGCCCCTGGGGCGCGCACGTGGCCACCGCCGACGCGGCGGCCGTCCCGCAGGTCGTCTTCACCGATCCGGAGATCGCCTCGGTCGGCCTGACGCTGGAGGAGGCCGAGCGCGCCGGGCTGAGGGTGAGGGCCGTCGACTACGAGCTGGGCAACGTGGCCGGCGCCAGCCTCTACGGCGACGACTACCGCGGGAAGGCCCGCATGGTCGTGGACCTGGACGCCGGCGTCCTCGCGGGCGTCACGTTCGCCGGACCCGGCGTCGGTGAACTGCTGCACTCCGCCACGGTCGCGGTGGCGGGCCAGGTGCCGGTGGCCCGCCTCTGGCACGCGGTGCCCTCGTACCCCACCATCAGCGAGATCTGGCTCCGCCTGCTGGAGACCTTCCGCGGCTGAGCCCGGCCGGGGCCGGCGGCCGGGCGTGCATGCCTCAGGCCGCCGGCGGGAGGGCGAGCGCCGCCTTGACCGACTCCGAGACGGTGTCGGCCAGGACCTCCGGCAGGCCCGCCTCGAAACCGTCGAGGGCGATGCGGACGACGTCCGCGGGGGCCACCTTGGGGGCGTCGACGGCCGCGGACATCTCGGTGTCGACGAAGCCGACGTGCAGGCCCGTCACCTGGGTGCCCTGCCCGGCGAGCGCGATCCGCCACGCGTTGGTCAGCGACCACTGCGCCGCCTTGGCGGCCGAGTACGCGGCGGCGACCGGCATCGTGGCCCAGGACAGCACGCTCAGCACGTTGAGGATGCCGCCCCCGCCGTTGCGGGCCAGCACCGGAGCGAACGCCCGGCCCATCTCCAGCGTGCCCAGCACGTGCGTCTCGAACTCGCGCCGGTAGTCGTCGCGCGCGCCGTCCAGCAGGGAGGCGCCCGTCGTGATGCCGGCGTTGTTGATCAG
>WRCZ01000415.1 GCA_009783685.1 Actinomycetes bacterium | reverse complement strand
CGGCTGCTGGCCCGGCTGCCGGGGGCGAGGGTGCGGATCTGCTACAGCCATCCCCGTCCTGAGGACCGGGCGGGCGCGGACTACGCAGGGGCCGACTACACGGACACCGGCCACCTGGACGCGGGCGTGCTGGAGCGGGCCGACGTGCCGGCGGGCGCCGAGGCGTACCTGTGCGGGCCCGAGGCGTTCATGGCGGACCTCGCGGAGGCGCTCGCCGCGCGGGGCGTGGCCCGGACGGACATCCACACCGAGGTCTTCGGCACGGCGGCCGGCAGCACCCCGGGGATCGCGGCGGCGCCGTCGGGTCCGCCGCACGCACCGCCCGGCCCGGCGGGGACGGGGCCCGCGGTGACGTTCGTGCGCAGCGGCCTGACCGTGCCGTTCGACGGCCGGCACGGCACGCTGCTGGAGCTGGCGGAGGCGTGCGACGTGCCGGTGCGCTGGTCGTGCCGCACCGGCGTCTGCCACACCTGCGAGTGCGGGCTGCTCAACGGCGACGTGTCCTACGACCCGGAGCCGCTGGACCCGCCGGCCGGCGGCAACGCGCTGATCTGCTGCTCGCGGCCGGCGCGGGACGTCGTCCTGGACCTGTGAGCGCGGGGCTCAGCGGCCCTGGGCCTGTGAGCGCGGGGCCGCTGAGGTCCTGGGCCTGCAGGCCCCGGGGGCTCAGGCCTTGCCGCTGCGGGCCGGCAGCTTCCAGCCCGGCCGCGGGAAGTGGCAGGTGTACCCGGCGGGGTAGCGCTCCAGGTAGTCCTGGTGCTCGGGCTCGGCCTCCCAGAAGGGGCCGAGCGGCGCCACCTCGGTGACGACCTTGCCCGGCCACAGGCCGGACGCGTCGACGTCCTCGATGGTGTCCAGGGCGACGGCCTTCTGCTCCTCGTCGGCGTAGAAGATCGCCGACCGGTAGGCCAGGCCGATGTCGTTGCCCTGGCGGTTGCGGGTGCTCGGGTCGTGGATCTGGAAGAAGTACTCCAGGACCGTCCGGTAGTCCGTCACCTCGGGGTCGTAGAGGATCTCGATCGCCTCGGCGTGGGTGCCGTGGTTGCGGTACGTGGCGTTGGGCACGTCACCGCCGGAGTAGCCCACGCGGGTCGAGACCACACCGGGCTGCTTCCGGATGAGGTCCTGCATCCCCCAGAAGCATCCGCCGGCCAGGACGGCCTTCTGCGTCTGCGCGGCCATGTCAGTCCTTCCCTCGTCGTCGGGGGTGGATCGCACCGGATCTCCCCATGTGCGGAACCCGCCGGCCGTCGGCAAAATTCCCTGACAGGGCAGTAGGGTCCGGACAGGGCCTCCCTGGCCGCAGGGCACGCCGGTGTCGAAAGGGAGAACGCGTTGGCATCCTCGCTCTTTCCCCCGCAGGAACCCTCGTCCGCGTCCGGACCGCTGCTCCCCCCGCAGCCGCAGACGCACGCGCAGTCCGCGGATCCGCCGCAGCCCGGGGCGGCCGCCGTGCAGCCGCCGGCACCCGAGTCGCAGCAGGTCCTGGCCCCGCTGACCAGCGCCGCGGCCTTCCTCGTGCTGACGATCGAGGAGGGCGGCGAGGAGACCGTGCGCGGCCTGCTGGCGGACCTCGCCGGGCTCGCTCGCGCCTTCGGATTCGGGGCCCCCGACGCCGGGCTGAACTGCGTCGCCGGGATCGGCTCGGACGCCTGGGACCGGCTGTTCGCGTTCCCCCGCCCGGCCGAGCTGCACCCGTTCCGGCCCATCGACGGGCCGCGGCACCACGCCCCGGCCACGCCCGGCGACCTGCTGTTCCACCTGCGGGCCACCCGGACGGACCTGTGCTTCGCGTTCGCCTCGGAGATCATGCGGCGGCTGCGCGGCGCGGTGGAGCTCCAGGACGAGGTGCAGGGCTTCAAGTACCTGGACGTCCGCGACCTGCTCGGCTTCGTCGACGGGACGGAGAACCCGGTCGGCGCCGCCGCCCGCGCGGCCGTGGTGATCGGCGACGAGGACCCGGCGCACGCCGGCGGCAGCTACGTGATCGTGCAGAAGTACCTGCACGACCTCGACACCTGGAACGCGCTGCCCGTGGAGGCCCAGGAGCGCATCATCGGCCGCACGAAGGCCACGAACATCGAACTGGACGCGCCGGGCTCGCACGTCGACCTGAACACCGTGGTCGGGCCGGACGGCGAGGAGCAGAAGATCCTCCGCGACAACATGCCGTTCGGCAGCCCCGGCCGCGGCGAGTTCGGCACGTACTACATCGGCTACGCGCGCACCCCCGCGGTGACCGAGCTGATGCTGGAGCGGATGTTCGTGGGCGTGCCGCCGACCGGCCACGACCGCATCCTGGACTTCTCGACCGCCGTCACCGGCACGCTCTTCTACGTCCCGTCCGCCGACCTCCTCGACGACCTGCCCCCGCTTCCCGCGACCGCCGCCCGTTCCGCGGCGTCCGGCCCGGCCGCGCCGCCGGACCCGCCGGGCGACCGGCCCGACCTGCCCGATCTGCCCGACATCCCGCCTTCCCCCGGCGGCGGCGCGTCCGGCACCGGGTCCGGGTCCGGGTCCGGCACCGGGTCGGACGGCAGCCTCGGCATCGGCAACCTGAACAGGAGCACGCTCCCGTGAACAACCTGCACCGCGAACTCGCGCCCGTCTCCGCCGCCGCCTGGGCCGACCTGGAGGCCGAGGCCCGCCGCACCTTCACCCGCCACATCGCGGCCCGCCGCATGGTGGACGTCCCCGAGGCCGCAGGGCCGGAGTTCGCCGCGGTGGCCACCGGGCACCTGGCGCCGGTCGACCCGCCGGCCGAGGGCGTCACCGCGCACATGCGGCTGACCCAGCCCGTCGTGGAGCTGCGCGTCCCGTTCACCGTCGACCGCGGGCAGGTCGACAGCGTGGAGCGCGGCGCGAAGGACCCGGACTGGCAGCCGGTCAAGGACGCGGCCCGCAAGCTGGCGTTCGCCGAGGACCGGGCGGTCTTCGAGGGGTACCCGGCGGCCGGCATCACCGGCATCAGGGCCGCCGCGTCCAACCCCGAGCTGACCCTGCCGGCCGACGTGCGGGCCTACCCCGACGTGATCAGCCAGGCCATCACCGAGCTGCGACTGGCCGGCGTGGACGGCCGGTACAGCCTGGCGCTGAGCGCCGACGCGTACACCGCGGTCAGCGAGACCTCCGACCAGGGCTACCCGATCCACGCCCACCTGGCGCGCCTGGTGGACGGCGACATCGTGTGGGCGCCGGCCATCGACGGCGCGTTCCTGCTGGCCTCGCGCGGCGGCGACTTCGAGCTGGTCATCGGCCAGGACGTGTCCCTCGGCTACCTGAGCCACACCGCCACCACGATCGAGCTGTACTTCCAGGAGACGTTCACCTTCCTGGTCCACACCTCGGAGGCGATCGTCGCGCTGCAGCCCGCCCCGAAGGCGTAGCCGGCCGGAATCCGAACCGGTCCGCCCGGACGCTCTCACGTTTCCGTCCCCGCATGCGTCTACCTAGTGCAGGCGCCGGCGCAACCGGGCCGCGCGCCGCGAGAGGAGGGCACACGCATGCGCACGCACACCGTCACCGGCTCCCCGCTGGGTGACCTGGTCGTCGTCGCCGAGGACGGGGCGGTGACCGGGCTGTACTTCGCGCAACGGCACCGGGGGCGGCCGGCGCAGGAGGAGTTCGGCGACCGCGACGACAGCTGCTTCCTGGAGGTCAGGCAGCAGCTCAAGGAGTACTTCGGCGGCGAGCGCCGCGCCTTCGAGCTGCCGCTGAGCCCGCGCGGCGACGACTTCCAGCTCCGGGTGTGGCGGCTGGTCGCCGCGATCCCGTACGGCCGGACCCGCAGCTACGGCGAGCTGGCCGACGACCTCGGCGACCGGTCGCTCGCCCAGGCAGTCGGGGCCGCGGTGGGCGCCAACCCCCTGTGCGTGCTGGTCGCCTGCCACCGCGTGGTCGGCGCCGACGGCCGGCTGACCGGCTACGCCGGCGGCCTGGACCGCAAGCGGTTCCTGCTGGAGCTGGAGGAGCCGGTCCAGCAGCGCGAGTCCCGGCTGTTCTGAACGGTGCGCGAGACGATGCCGATGCCGATGCCGATGGCGCGAGCGGGTTCGGGCCCGGGGTCGGAGTCGAGGTCGGGGTCCGGCACGGGGTCGAGGTCCGGCTCGGGCTCGGGCACGGGCACGGGCGGCACAGCCTCGCAGGCCCGGCCAGACGCGGGCACGGGCACAGCCGCGAACGCAAGCGCTCGCCCGCACACCGGCGCGCGTACCGGCGCTGCAGCGGGCACGAACGACGCGGCCACGCAGCCCCAGCCAGACGCGGGCACGGCCACGGCCGCGAACGCAAGCGCTCGCCCACACACCGGCGCGCCCGCCAGCGCCGCGGCAGGCACGGACGCAGACACGGCCTCGGACGCAGGCGCTCGCCCACACAGCAGCGCGCCCGCCAGCGCGGCAGCGGGCACGGACGCCCCGGCCACGCAGGTCCAACCAGGCTCGGGCACGGACACGGCCACGAACACAAGCGCTCGCCCGCGCAGCGGCGCGCCTGCCGGCGCGGCCGCGGGGAAGGCGCCGTTCGAGGAGGTCGTGGCGGCGTACGGGCCGCTGGTGCTGCGGGTCGTCCGGGCGGTGCTCGGGCCGCACGATGCCGAGGACGCCTGGTCGGAGACGTTCCTGGCCGCGCTGGGCGCCTACCCGGAGCTGCCGGCGGACGCCAACGTCGAGGCGTGGCTGGTGACCGTGGCGCACCGCAAGGCCGTCGACGTGACCCGCGGCAACGCCCGACGGCCCGCCCCGGTCGGCGCGGTGCCGGACCGCCCGGCGGCCGCCGGCCGCCCCGACGACTGGGACCCCGACCTGTGGCAGGCGCTCGCCGCCCTGCCCGAGCGGCAGCGCCACGCGGTGGCGTACCACTACCTCGCGGGCCTGCCCTACCGGGAGGTCGCCGCGCTCACCGGAGGCAGCACGGACGCCGCGCGCAGGGCCGCGGCCGACGGCATGAAGACCCTGCGCCGCACCTACCCGCACCCGCCGTCCACGGAGGAACCATGATCACCCACGACCCGGCCACCGACCCGGTCCCGGCGAGCGGCCCGGTCCCCGCCACCGGTCCCTGCCCGGGCGCCGCCCTGGAACCCGCCGATCCGCTGCTGGCCGCCCTCACCGCACCGTGCAGCGCGGAGGACGACGCTCGGACGGCCGCACGGCTGCACGCCCGGCTGGTCGCCGACGCCGGCCACGCGGGCCTGCTCGACGTCGCCTTCCGCACGCTGGACACCCCGGCCGGGACGCTGCTGCTGGCCGCCACCGAGCAGGGCCTGGTCACCGTCGCGTACGCGGTGCAGGACCACGCCGCGGTGCTGCAGGGGCTGGCGGACCGGATCAGCCCGCGGGTGCTGCACGCGCCCGGCCGGCTGGACGCCGCCGCCCGCCAGCTCGACGAGTACTTCGCCGGGCGCCGCCGCACCTTCGAACTTCCCCTGGACTGGCGCCTGTCGAAGGGGTTCCGGCGGGAGGTGCTGGCCCACCTGCCGCACATCGCCTACGGCAGCACCGAGAGCTACGCGCAGGTCGCGACCGCGGCGGGCAGCCCGCGCGCGGTGCGGGCGGTCGGCACGGCGTGCGCGACCAACCCGCTGCCGGTCGTGGTGCCGTGCCACCGGGTGGTGCGCTCGGACGGCACGCACGGGCAGTACGTCGGCGGCGCGGACGTCAAGGACCTGCTGCTCGGCATGGAGGCGGCCGCCTGAGCCGGTCGCGGTCCCCGGCCTGAGCCGGTGGCAGTTCTCAGCGTGTGCCGGTCGCCATCCCTGGCCTGAGCCGGTCGCGGGCGCCGGCCCGAGTCAGCCGGCGGTCGCCGCGCCGCCGTGGCCGGAGCCCGGTTCGGTGCCCCCGCCGGCGTCCTGGCCACCCGTACCCGGGTCGTCGCCGTCGGGCGACGCCG
>WRCZ01000414.1 GCA_009783685.1 Actinomycetes bacterium | reverse complement strand
GCCGCGAGCGGCACCCTGTACAGCGGCGCCCACCTGCTCCACAGCGGCCTGCCACTGGCCTGGACCGCCGAGCACGACGCCGACCTGGTCGTGCTGACCAGGCAATGACCGCGCCCCCACCGCCCGCCTCACTAGAGTCGCCGACGAGCCCGCACCACGAGGAGTCGACCCGCACCATGAACGCACCCGCAGCCGCCGCCCGTTTCACCGGACGGGTCGCCGTCGTCACCGGCGCCGCCTCCGGGATCGGCGCGGCCACCGCCGAGCGGCTCGCCGCGGAGGGCGCGGCCGTCGTCCTCGCCGACATCGCCGCCGGGGCGGGCGAAGCGGTCGCCGCCGGCATCCGCGACACCGGCGGCCGGGCGGAGTTCGTCACCGCCGACGTCTCCTCCCCGCAGGACTGGGAGCGCGTCGCCGAACGGGCCCGCGCCTTCGGGCCGGTGGGCGTGCTGGTCAGCAACGCGTTCACCGTCGACGTCCGGCCCGCGCACCTGACCACCCTCGCCTCCTGGGAGCGGCAGCTCGCGGTCAACCTCACCGGCGCGTTCCTCGGCTTCACCACCTTCCTGCCCGACCTGCGCGAGCAGCGCGGCGCGGCCGTCCTGACCTCGTCCGTGCACGCCCACCGCGGCCTGCCGGGACACCCCGCCTACGCCGCGTCCAAGGGCGCGCTGCTGTCCCTGTGCGGGCAACTCGCCGTCGAGTACGGCCCGCAGGTGCGGGTCAACGCGGTGGTGCCGGGCCCGATCCTCACCGGTGCCTGGGACCGCGTCAGCGAGGAGGACCGGGTGGCCAGCGTCGCGGAGACCGCCGCCGGCCGGTTCGGCACGCCGCAGGAGGTCGCCGCCGCGATCGCCTTCCTCGCCGCCGACGAGGCCGCGTACATCACCGGATCGAGCCTCGTCGTGGACGGCGGGTGGAGCGTCGTGAAGTCCTCCGCCTGACCCCGTTCCCCAGCGGATCCCGACCGACCCGACCGACCTGCAGAAAGGCAGAACGACATGACCCCATACGCGCGCCGCGGGGTGCACGGCCAGACCGTGGAGACCCTCGCGCGCCGGGTCCTCAGCGGTGAGATCCCGGAGGGGGCGACGCTCGACCTGCCGGCCCTGCAGAGCGAACTGGACGTCAGCCTGACCGCGCTGCGCGAGTCGCTGAAGGTCCTCGCGGCCAAGGGCATGGTGGACGCCCGGCAGAAGCGCGGCACCTTCGTGCGGCCGCGCGCCGACTGGAACCTGCTGGACGCCGACGTGCTGCGCTGGCAGTTCGCCGGCGGCACCTCCGGCAGCGCCGACCTCGGCCTGCTGCACAACCTCGGCGAGGTCCGCGGCATCATCGAACCCGCCGCGGTCCGGCTCGCGGCCCTGCGCCGCACCGACGCCGACCTGACCGCGCTGGACGAGGCGCTCGACGCGATGGGCCGGCACGACCTGGGCGCCGCGCACGCCGTGCAGGCCGACCTCGCGTTCCACCGCGTGCTGCTCGCGGCCACCCACAACGAGCTTTTGGAACGCATGGAGATGGTCATCGAGTCCGGCCTCGCCCACCGCGACGAGATCGTGCACTCCTCACCGCACGGCGAGGACCCCGTGCCCAGCCACAGCGCCGTGCTGTCCGCGGTCCGCGCCCAGGACCCGGACGCCGCCGAGGCCGCCATGCGGGCCCTGCTGGAGCAGGCCGTCCGCGACCTGGACCTCGTGCACGGCGCGGGCGGGGCCGCCGGCGGCAGCGCAGGCGGCGATCGCGGCGAAGGCGGCGAACGCGGCCCCGCTACCGGCGGCCGGCCGGCCGGCACCCAAGGAACCACCGCACCCCGTCCGGAGGACTCCCAGTGAAAATCGTCCGCATCGAGACCTTCCTGGTGGCCCCGCGCTGGCTGTTCTGCCGCGTCGAGACCGACGAGGGACTGGTCGGCTGGGGCGAGCCCGTCGTCGAGGGGCGCGCAGAGGTCGTCAGGGCCGCCGTCGACGTGCTCGCCGAGTACCTCGTCGGGCAGGACCCGCTGCGCATCCAGGACCACTGGCAGGTGCTCACCAAGGGCGGCTTCTACCGGGGCGGACCGGTGCTGTCCAGCGCGGTCGCCGGCCTCGACCACGCCCTGTGGGACATCGCGGGACAGGCCTACGGCGCGCCCGTGCACGCCCTGCTCGGCGGCCCGGTCCGCGACTCCGTCCGCGTCTACGCTTGGGTCGGCGGCGACGAACCGGCCCGGCTCGCCGAGGAGATCGGCGCGCAGATCGAGGCCGGCTTCACCGCGGTGAAGATGAACGGCGCGGGCCGCACCGAGCCCCTCACCACCCCGGCCGGGACCGCCGCCGTGGTGGAACGGCTCGCCCTCGCCCGCGAGGTGCTGGGCCCCGACCGCGACGTCGCCGTCGACTTCCACGGCCGCTTCAGCCCGGCCGGCGCCCGCCGGGTGCTGCACGAGATAGCCCCGCTGCACCCGCTGTTCGTCGAGGAGCCGCTGCTGCCGGAACAGGGGCACCTGCTGGCCGCGCTCGCCGCCTCCACCCCGGTGCCGCTGGCGACCGGCGAACGCCTCTACGGGCGGGCCGAGTTCCTGCCCGCGCTCACCGCCGGCATCGCCGTCGCCCAGCCCGACCTGTCGCACGCCGGCGGCATCACCGAGGTGACCCGGATCGCCGCGCTCGCCGACACCTTCGGCGTCCAGCTCGCGCCGCACTGCCCGCTCGGCCCGATATCGCTCGCCGCCAGCCTCCAGGTAGCCTTCTGCACACCGAACTTCCTCATCCAGGAGCAGAGCCTCGGCATCCACTACAACAAGGAGGCCGACCTGCTGTCCTACGTCCTGGACACCGAACCCTTCCGCTTCGTCGACGGGCACGCCCACCGCACCGACCGCCCGGGCCTGGGCATCACGGTCGACGAGGCCGCCGTGCGGGCCGCGGACCGCGCGGGCCACGCCTGGCGCAACCCGGTGTGGCGGCACGACGACGGGTCGTTCGCCGAATGGTGAGCATCCCCGTGCCGCTGGCGGTCGCCACCGACCCGGCCCACGGCGGCCGTTGGACGTCCCTGCGGGCCGGTGACCGCGAGTGGCTCTGGCACCGCGCCGAGCCGCGGCGCGAACGGGCCGTCCCCGGCGACGCGTTCGCCGACGCGGGCGGTCTGGAGGAGTGCGTGCCCACCGTGCGCGGACTGCCCGACCACGGCGACGCCTGGTCCCGCGGCTGGACGCCCGCGGCGGCCGGCGGACGCGGCGGCGACGGCACGTACACCGTGGAGTGCCCGGACTTCCGGCTCACCCGCACCGTCCGCACCGGCGAGGACGGCGTGGTCGCCGACTACCGGCTGGCCGCCGCGCCCGGCTATCGCTTCGTGTGGGCCGCGCACGCCCTGCTCGACGTCTCGCCGCACGGCAGGATCGACCTGCCCGAGGGCGCGGCCGGCCGGCTGTACGCGGACGGCGGCGCGCAGTGGTCGCCGTTCGGCTGGCCGCGGGCCGGCGGCACCCCGCTCGACGCGCTGGGCCCGGACGACGGCACGGCGCTGGGCGCCGTCGTGGACAGCGCGCACGCCGCGGTCCACGACGGGCCGGACACCCTGCGGTTCGCCCTGGAGGCGGACGGGCAGCCGGTGTCGGTCGCCGTGTGGCGCAACCTGCGCGGCTTCCCCGAACACGCCCCTTACCGGTCCGTAGGCGTCGAGCCCATGCTCGGCCGGGTCTTCGACCTGGCCGCCGCGGGGGAGGGCGATGCCGCCCGCGTGCCGTCCTCCGGCGAGGCCGCCTGGCGGCTCACCGTCAGCGCGGCCACCACCCCCTGACCCGGCGTCCGCGACGACGCACCCCACCACCCGAGAGACGACGCACCCCACCACCCGAGAGAGGAACCCGCACGTGGACTTGCTCACCGCGCTGCGCACCCACCGCCTCGTCGCCATCGTGCGCGGCGCCGACCCCGACGCGGCACTGCGGTCCGTCGTCGCCCTCGTGGAGGAGGGCGTGCCGCTGGTCGAGGTGTCGCTCAGCGGCGAGGACGCCCTGGACGTCATCGCCGCGGCGCGCGCCGCTCTCGGCCCCGACGCGCTCCTCGGTGCGGGCACCGTGCTGACCGCCGAGGACGCGCACGCCGCGCACCGGGCCGGCGCCGGCTACGCCGTCACCCCGGGGCTCGGCGAAGGGGTCACCACCGCACGGGAGTTGGGGCTTCCGGTGCTCGGCGGGGTGATGACGCCCACCGACATCGTCACCGCCCGGGCGCTCGGCGTCGAGGCGTACAAGATCTTCCCGGCCCAGCAGGCCGGCGGCCCCGGCTACCTGCGGGCCCTGCGCGGCCCGTTCCCCGGACTGCCGTTCGTGCCGGTCGGCGGGGTGGACGCGGACGCCGCCCGCGCCTACCTGGCCGCGGGCGCCGTCGCGGTCGGCGTCGGCAGCCCGCTGCTGGGCGACGCGGCGGACGGCGGCAGCATCGCCGAACTGCGGTCACGAGCAAGGGAGTTCCTCGACGCCGTCCGCCCGCCGAGCCCGGCGCCGTCGCGCTGAGGCGCGGATGCGCCCGCCGCGCCTGCCCGCTGAGGGGCGTATCCGCCGGCCGCACGCCGCGTTCTCAGGCCGGGCCCCGTGCCCTCCCGCTGAGGGGCGTATCCGCCCGCCGGCCGCCGCTTCCTCAGGCCGGGCCCCCGCACCCGCCCGCTGAGGCGCGAATCGACCCTGGCGCACCCAGCGCCTTCACGCCGAGCCCCGCGCCCGCCCGTTGAGGCGCGTATCCGCCCGCCGCGCGCCGCGCATTGAGGCCGGGCCCGCAACCTCCCGATTGGAAAGCCGCACCATGTCGCCGCAGCAACCCCGCTCCACGCCCGACGCGCCGCCGGACACCGCCCTCGGCGGCGAGGGCGTGTCCCCGCTGCCCGCGCTCGGACCCGGCCCGGTGGTGTGCGTGGGGGAGACCATGGCGGCGCTCGTGCCCGACCCCGTGGGGCCGCTCGCCAGCACGCACGGGCTCGCCCTGGCTGTCGCCGGCGCGGAGTCGAACGTCGCGATGTACCTCGCCGACCACGGCGTGCCCGTGCGCTGGGTGTCCGCGGTGGGCGCCGACCCGTTCGGCGCGCGGGTGCTGGCCGAGGTCGGCGGATGCGGCGTGGACGTGACGGGCGTGCGCACCGATCCGTCGCGGCCGACCGGCCTGCTGGTGAAGGACCCCGGCCCGGACGCCACCCGCGTCCACTACTACCGGCGCGGCTCGGCCGCTTCCGCGCTCGGCCCCGGCCTGCTCGCCGAACCGGCCGTGCGCGACGCCGCCTTGCTCCACCTCACCGGCATCACCGCCGCCCTGTCGGCAAGTTGCCGCGACCTGCTCGACGCGGCGCTGGCCGGCCCGGTCCCGGTCAGCTTCGACGTCAACCACCGGCCCGCGCTGTGGCCCGACGGCACGGCCCCCGGCGTGCTGCGGGACCTCGCCGACCGCGCCGACGTCGTCTTCGTCGGCCTGGACGAGGCGCAGGCCCTGTGGGGCGAGGACCTGGCGACCCCGGCGGACGTCCGTGCCCTGCTTCCCGGGCCGCCGCTGCTGGTCGTCAAGGACGGCCCGCGCGCCGCGACGGCCTTCACCGCGGGCGGATCCGACACCGTTCCGGCCCCGCGGGTCGACGTCGTCGAGCCCGTGGGCGCCGGCGACGCGTTCGCCGCCGGCTTCCTCGCGGCCCTGCACCGCGCCGAGCCGCTGCCGCGCTGCCTGCGCCTGGCGCATCTCACGGCGGCCGCCGCTCTCCAGGTCCCCGCCGACCACGGCCCCCTGCCGCCCGCCGCGCGCATCGCCGCGCTGCTGGCGGCCCCCGACGAGGAGTGGGCCCGGCTTTCCCTGCCCGAGGCGGCACTTGAGGCGCCGCCGCAGACGGGACCCGCCGGTGCCACCGGAAGCGGAGAGCGGCCCG
>WRCZ01000413.1 GCA_009783685.1 Actinomycetes bacterium | reverse complement strand
CGGGCTGGGAGGGGACGGTGCGGGAGTGTCCCCGCAGGAACTGTGCAAACCCCTGGGCAAGTTGACGAACAGAGCCGCACGCACAGTTCCGAGGAGATACTCCCGTGGCGGCCCCGACCCCACCCACCGAAGGTGCACCGCCAGGGGCGCGAGGAACTGCGCGACAAGCCACGACGGCGGCGCACCCGGCAACGGCGGCCAGGGGGCACCCCGAACCCCGAAGGGGCGCGGGGAACTGCGCGACCAGCCCGGACGAGACCGGCAGACGGCAGAGCACACCCCGGGGCACCCCGGACCCCGAAAGGGGCGCGGGGAACTGCGCGGCGAGCCACGACGAGACCGGCGGAAGGCAACGCGCAGCGTGGGGCACCGCAAAGGCCGAGGTCGCCCCCCGGAAAGCGGGGCGTAGAGGGACGGGGGCGCGCCGCGGGGCGAAGGGTAGGGTGCGGATCGTGGAGGGTGGTGGGCTGGGTCGCGACCTGCATGTGGAGTTGGGCGGACCCGGCGGCCGCCGCGCCGCCCTCACCGCGGCCCTGCGCGAAGCGGTGAGAAGCGGGCGCCTCGCCCCCGGAACCACCCTGCCCCCGTACCGCTCCCTCGCCGCGGACCTCGGCCTCGCCCGGAACACCGTCGCGGAGGCGTACGCGGAACTCGTCGCCGAGGGCTGGCTGACGGCCCGTCAGGGGTCGGGGACGCGGGTGGCGGACCGCGCCGCGCCCCCGCCGGCGGCCGAGCCGGCACCCGCCCCCGCCGCCCGTCCGGCGTACGACCTGCGGCAAGGGCAGCCGCACACCGGCTCGTTCCCGCGCAGCGCCTGGCTCGCGGCGGCCCGCCGCGCCCTGACCGCGGCGCCCAACGACGCCTTCGGGCCGGGCGATCCGCGGGGCCGCAGGGAACTGCGCGAGGCACTGGCCGGATACCTGGCGCGGGCCCGCGGCGTGCGCACCTCACCGGAGCGCATCGTGGTGTGCTCCGGCTTCGCGGGCGGGCTGCGGCTGCTGGCCGGGCTGCCGCAGGTGCGGCGCGGGCGGCCGATGGCCGTCGAGGAGTACGGCCTGGCGCATCACCGCGCGATCCTGGACCTCGCGGGCCTGCGGACCGTCCCCGTGGCCGTCGACGCGCGCGGCGCGGACACCGCGGCGCTGCCCGGGACGCGGGCCCGCAGCGTGCTGCTGACCCCGGCCCACCAGTTCCCGACCGGCGGGCCGCTGCATCCGGCGCGGCGCGCGGCGGCTGTGGAGTGGGCGCGGCACGTGGACGGGCTGGTGGTGGAGGACGACTACGACGGGGAGTTCCGGTTCGACCGCCAGCCGGTGGGCGCATTGCAGGGCCTGGACCCGGAGCGGGTGGTGTACGTGGGCTCGGCGAGCAAGAGCCTGACGCCGGCGCTGCGGATGGGATGGATGGCGCTGCCCGCGCACCTGGTGGAGCCGGTGGTGGAGGCGAAGGGCGTGCGCGAGCAGACGCTCAGCGCGCTGGACCAGCTGACGCTCGCGGAGTTCGTGGAGTCCGGCGGCTACGACCGGCATCTGCGGGGGATGCGGCAGCGCTACCGGCGGCGCCGCGACCAGCTGGCGGCGGCGCTCGCCGCCCGGGTGCCGCACGTCGAGGTGGCGGGGGTGGCGGCCGGGCTGCACGCGGTGCTGCGGCTGCCGCCGGGCACGGAGGCGGCGGTGCTGGCGGCGGCGGGCCGCGCCGGCCTGGCACTTGACCCGCTGTCGGCGTTCCGCCATCCGTCGGCGGCGGGCGCCGCCCCGGACGGCGTGGTCGTCGGCTACGCCGCGCCGCCCGACCACGCCTTCACCGCCACCCTCGACGTCCTGTGCCGCGCCCTGGCCCGGGCCACCCGCTGACCCGCGGTGCGCCCGCGCGCAAGGGCCGCACCGTGCGCGCGGTGACCGCACCGTGCGCGCGGCTCACGGCAGTTGCGTGACGTCCAGTTCGCCGTCCGCGTAGGACCTGCGGATCACCTTCTTGTCGAACTTGCCGACGCTCGTCTTGGGGACCGCCTGCACCACGGCCCACCGCTCGGGGACCTGCCAGTGGGCGACCCGGGCCTCCAGGAACGTGCGGAGGGCGGCGTAGTCGGCGGTGGCGCCCTCGCGCAGGACGACGGTGGCGAGCGGGCGTTCGCCCCAGCGCTCGTCGGGGACGGCGACGACCGCGGCCTCGGCGACGTCGGGGTGGGCCATGATGTGGTTCTCCAGGTCGACCGAGGAGATCCACTCGCCGCCGGACTTGATGACGTCCTTGGCGCGGTCGGTGAGGGTGAGGTAGCCGTCGTCGGAGATGACGCCGACGTCGCCGGTGCGCAGCCAGCCGTCGGGGCTGAACTTGTCCTCGGGGCGCAGCGGTTCCTCGCCCGCGCCGCCGAAGTACGCGGCGGCGATCCACGGCCCGCGCACCTCCAGCTCGCCGGCGGACCGGCCGTCCCAGGGCATCACGGAACCGTCGGGGCCGATCAGCCGGGCCTCGACGGAGGCGGGGAAGCGGCCCTGGGTGATCCGGTAGTCCCACTCCTCCTCGCCCTCGGCGCCGGCCGGCGGATGGGCGACGGTGCCCAGCGGGGACGTCTCGGTCATGCCCCACGCCTGGACCAGGCGGACGCCCAGCTGCTCGTCGAACGCCTTCATCAGGGACGGCGGGCAGGCCGAGCCGCCGATGGTGACCTGCTTCAGGGACGTCACGTCGCGCGGCTTGGCGGTGAGTTCGGCGAGCAGGCCCTGCCAGATGGTGGGGACGGCGGCGGCGTGGGTGGGCCGCTCGCTCTCGATCATCTCGGCGAGCGGCGCCGGCTGCAGGAACCGGTCGGGCATCAGCAGGTTGATGCCGGACATGAAGGCGGCGTGCGGGATGCCCCAGGCGTTGACGTGGAACATCGGGACGACCGGCAGCGAGGTGTCGTGCGAGGTCAGGCCCATCGACTCGGCCGCGTTGACCTGGAGGGAGTGCAGGTAGACCGAGCGGTGGGAGTACACGACGCCCTTGGGGTCGCCGGTGGTGCCGGAGGTGTAGCACATGGCCGCGGCCTCCAGCTCGTCCAGCTCCGGCCAGTCGTAGCGGGTCGGGCGGCCGGCGATCAGCTCCTCGTAGGCGTGGACCTGCGGCCGGTTCCCGGCGGGGACGGCGTCGAGCAGGGAGGTGTCGCCGGGGCCGACGACGACCAGGTGCTCCACGGACCGGAGCTGCGGCAGCAGGGGCGCGAGCAGCGGCAGCAGGGTGCCGTTGACGAGGACGACGCGGTCGGCGGCGTGGTTGACGATCCAGGTGAGCTGGTCGGCGGGCAGCCGCAGGTTCAGGGTGTGCAGCACGGCGCCCATCGACGGGATGGCGAGGTACGCCTCCATGTGCTCGGCGTTGTTCCACATCAGGGTGGCGACGCGGTCGCCGCGGCCGATGCCGAGCTCGTCGCCGAGCGCGTGGGCGAGCTGGATCGCGCGCACGCCGATCTCGCGGAAGGTGCGGCGCTGCGGTGCGCCGTCCCCGGTCCACGTGGTGACCGTGGATTTGCCGTGCACCAGCGAGCCGTGCACGAGGATACGGGTCACGGTCAGGGGGACATCCTGCATGGTGCTCAGCACGCGGGCCTCCGGCAACGACGGCGGGGTCGGTTGCCCGCGATTCTGCTGGCATACCGCGTGGTATGTCACTACCCCGCGCCCAATTCGTCCCGTCTCGATCCGGCGTCGGAGGGCCCGCGGCCTGCGCGGGTCACGCCACGCACAGCTCCAGTTCCGGATCGTCACGCAGCTTGCCGAGGGCCCGCGACACCGCGCTCTTCACGGTGCCGACCGAGACGCCGAGCGCCTCGGCGGTCTGCACCTCGCTCATGTCCTCGTAGTAGCGCAGCACGACCATGGCCCGCTGGCGCGGGGGGAGCCGGGCTATGGCCCGCAGCAGGGCGTCCCGCTGGGCCTGCTGCTCGACCGGGTCCGGCTGGCCGGCGGCCTGCGGCTCGGGCAGCTCGTCGGTGGTGAACTCGTCGACCTTGCGCTTGCGCCACTGCGACGTGCGGGTGTTGACCAGGGTCCGGCGCACGTAACCGTCGACGGCGCGGTGGTCGTCGATCCGGTCCCAGGCCAGGTAGGTCTTGGTCAGCGCCGTCTGCAGCAGGTCCTCGGCGTCTGCGGGGTTGGGGGTCAGGGAGCGGGCGGTGCGCAGCAGCGTCTGCCCCTTGGTGCGGACGTAGTCCGTGAACTGGGTGGAGTTGGCGCTGGTGCACACAGGCGTGGTCATGGCTCCACGCTAGGAGCACTCCCGGGGCCGCGGATCGGCCGGAAGTGCCGAAGCGAGGTCACCCTCAGGTCGTAGGCCGGGGGTCTTCCCCACCTTCCGAGGGGGGACCCGGGGGTGTACGTCCCTCAGGGGATCCACCCGGGGGACCACCCCTGGGGACCGCCCCGCAGTCGCCCGGAGAAACCCGGGAAGGCCCGGCGGCGCGCGGGAAGGACGGCACCCGGGGGTGCGCGTCCGCACCCCCCGGGCCGTCCCGTGGTCCGCGGCCGGGGTCAGCCGACGACGGCGACCGGTGCGTCGACCAGGTTGCGGTCCACGTTGAGGCTCATGCCGCCGTGGGACTCGGTGATGCTGCCGTCGTACTGGTGGATACGGGCGTGCGGGGTCCAGGCGGCGTCGGAGATCGCCGGGTCGGACGTCACGTTGGGGGTCACACCCCAGCGGCCGTACCAGAGCACGTCGGGCAGGTCGCCCTTGCCGGCCGCGCGGGCCTCGTCCATGTGCTGCACGCCGGAGTCCGCGCTGCTGTAGAAGCCGGTGACGTATCCCGAGGCGTGCACCTGCCGGTCCCAGGCCTGGACGTAGGCCAGGGTCGTGGCCTTGCAGGCGGAGTCGCTGATGTCGTACGCCTCCATGTCGAGGTACAGCGGGCTGCCGGGCTGGATTCCGAGCGCCTGCGCGGCGCCGACCGCGTCCTTGCCCTCGCTGGTGCCCTCGGAGGAGGGCGCGGAGGAGTCGATGCGGTACGGGTTCTTGTTGCTGCCCTCGACGCAGGGGGCCTGCGACCCGACGTAGATGGGCAGCAGGTTCCAGCCCGCGCCGGTGGTCTGCCGCACCCAGTCAGGGGTGAGGTTGCGCTGGGAGCTGCAGGCGCGGGCCCGGCCGCCGAAGTAGATGCCGGCCGCCCGGTAGCTGGAGTGGGCGCGCCAGGCGTCCATGGTGGCCAGGTCCGGGGCCTGGCAGGTGTCGAAGCCGTCGCCCTGGAAGATGCGGGCCGCTGCCGTCCTCGGGTGGTGGTGCCCCGGGACCGCCGCGGCCGCCGACGGCGCGGCGAGGGCGGGAGTGAGCAGACCGGTCAGCGTGAGCGCCCCGGCGAGCAGATAACGGGCGAATGTCTTCTTTTCGGTCATTTGGTGAGTCAACGATGCGCACACCCCGCGGGCCGCGCAGACACGCCGCCACTGCTCCGTCAGATCGGCCTTCGTGGACGTCTCCCACGTCAGGACGTCGATGCGAGAAGTTTTCCACAGGCTGTGGACGACAGATGGGCGCCGGACTCCTGCACCGCCGCGGCACCGGCCCGCACCGCCCAGCCGACCGCGGCGGCCAGGGTGTCGCCCTCGGCCAGCCGCCACGCCAGCGCGCCGGTGAACGCGTCGCCCGCCCCCGTGGTGTCGACGGCCTCCACCTTGGGGGCCGGCACCAGCGTGCTGACGCCGTCCGCGCCGACGAGCACCGCGCCCGCCGACCCGAGCGTGACCACCGCCGAGCGCACGCCCAGCCGCAGCAGGTCCTCCGGCGCGGCAGCGGCCTCACCGTCACGCTTGCCGCCGCCGTCGCCGTCACCGTCGCTGTCACCGTTGCCGTTGCCGCCGCCGTTGCCGCCGCCGTCACCGTCGCCGTCATGAGCGCCGGACTCCCGCACACGGCCGGCGGCCTCCTCCG
>WRCZ01000412.1 GCA_009783685.1 Actinomycetes bacterium | reverse complement strand
CGCGGGCCGGCTGGAGAACGTCGGCGACGGACCCGGCGCGGAGGTGCGGGTCTGGAACTCCCGCCGCTCCGGGCACCGCACCGACGCCGACGCCGTGCACCACGTCCCGGACGCCGCCTCCAGTGCCGGGCACGGCGGTGCCGACCCGCTGCTCATCGACGAGTTCCTGCGGTTCGCCCGGACCGGATGCCGCACGGACACCTCGCCGGTGGCCGCCCGCATGGCGGTCGCCGCCGGGGTGCGGGCGACCGAGTCGCTGCGCGACGGCGGGACCCCGCGGGACATCCCGCCGCTGGACCCCGACCTCCTGCGCTACTTCGCCGAGGGCCAGCCCGGCTCGCACTGACCCCCGCGCCCCCGTCCCGGCCGTGCCGGCGCCGTCGCCCGCTCCGGCGGCGGCGCCGTCGGCACGGTGTTTGCTACGGTTGGTGGGACCCGACGAGCGCGCCGTACCGGGACCCTGAAAAGACGGTGCACCCCCGCAAGCACGAATCTTCCGGAGGTGCCGTCATGGCATGGGTCCTGATCATTGTCGCCGGCCTGCTCGAGGTCGTCTGGTCGATCGGTATGAAGTACACCGACGGCTTCACCCGCCTGTGGCCGAGCGTGATGACCGGCGCGGGCATCGTCGCCAGCATGCTGCTGCTCTCCCAGGCCGCCAAAACCCTGCCGATCGGCACCGCCTACGGCGTGTGGGTCGGCATCGGCGCGGCCGGTGCCGCCGTCGTCGGCATGCTGCTGCTCGGCGAGCCCGCCAACGCCGCGCGGATCTTCTTCGTCGTCCTGCTGCTCGTGGCCGTCGTCGGCCTGAAGGCCACCTCGGGGCACTGAGCACGATCGAATTTTAGTTTATTAGGAATAATCGTTGACACCCTTCGGGCCCGCGGTCACAGTCATCCGCGGGCCCGCGCTCCCGGCTGCCGGGGTGCGCTGAGCCCGTGTATCCCCAACTTCCGGGAGAACCACGTGACTTCGCACCGTTCAGTCAGGGCGCGCGCCCGCCGGGCCGCGCTGGCCGCGAGCACGGCCGCACTGCTCGCCGTGGCCGCGCCCGGCGTGGCCCAGGCCCGTCCGGCGGCCCGGCCCGCGCCGGCGGACGCCGGAGCGCCCGCGTACTACGACAGCGGCCTGTCGCCCACGCCCCCGATGGGCTGGAACACCTACTACGGCCTGGGCGCGCCCACCGAGACCCAGGTCAAGAGCGTCGCCGACTTCCTGGTCAGCAGCGGCCTGCGCGACAGCGGCTACGGCATCGTCTGGCTCGACGGCGGCTGGCAGGCCGACGAGCCCCGCGACGCGCAGGGCAACCTGACCGCCAACCCCACCCGCTTCCCCGACGGGATCCCCTCGCTGGTGGCGTACCTGCACGCCCGCGGCCTGAAGGCCGGCATCTACACCGACGCGGGCGACTACGCGCCCGCCAGCTGCGGCCTCGGCAGCCGCGGCCACTACCAGCAGGACGCCGATTTGTTCGCGGGCTGGAAGATCGACGCGATCAAGGTCGACTTCCTCTGCGGGATCGGCGAGAAGCTCGATCCGGGCCCGGCCTTCCGGGAGTTCAGCGACGCGGTGGCGCGCTCCGGGCGGCCGATGCTGCTCAACCTGTGCAACCCGCTCACCGACGACTGGGGCCTGCCGCACACCCCGGCGCAGGACGCCCACAACACCTACGTCTACGGGCCGACCACCGCGGACTCCTGGCGCACCGGCACCGACATCGCCTGGGGCTCGCCCACGGCCGGCGAGTTCCCCAACGTGCTGCGCAACATGGACGCCAACGCCTGGCACCCCGAGGCGCAGGGACCCGGGCACTGGAACGACCCGGACTACCTCATCCCCATGCGTGCCCTGCCCGGGGGCGGCTACGAGTTGGACCAGGAGGAGTCCACCACCCAGCTGGTGATGTGGGCCGAGATGGCCTCGCCGCTGATCATCGGCTCCGACCCGCGCACCCTGCCGCCGGCCATGATCGCCGCGCTGCGCAACCCGGAGATCCTCGCCGTCGACCAGGACCCGCTGGGCATCCAGGGCGTGCGGATCGCCACCGACGCGACCGGCGACACCTACAGCAAGGTCCTGCAGGGCAGCGGGCGGCGCGCGGTCGTGCTGCTCAACCGCTCGGACGCGCCCGCGCAGCGCACGGTGACCTTCGCGCAGGCCGGGCTGACCGGCCCGGTCGCGGTGCGCGACCTGCGGGCCCGCGCGGACCGCGGCACGCACACCGGCGGTTACACGGTGACCGTTCCCGCGCACGGCACCGCGTTCCTCGGCCTCACCGGCGCCGACGACGCCCCGGGGACCCTGATCGGCGCCACCTCGGCCGCCGACCCGGCGATCGTGCGGGACGGTGACACCCTGACCGCCTTCACGCAGCAGGCGAACGGCTCGCTGAGCGCGCGGACCGGCCGTGACGGGCACTGGGACGGCCGGGCGACCGCCCTCGGCGGGCCCACCCGGGGCCGCTTCCAGGGGCAGCCGGCGGCATACGCGTCGGCCGGCGGGCGGATCGACGTCTTCGTCCGCGGCCTGGACGGCGCGGCCTATCTGCGTACCTTCCGCGACGGCGGCTGGGGTCCGTGGCAGGACCTGGGTGGGGACCTCGCCGACGCGCCCACCGCGGCGGTGACCGGGCCCGGACGGTGGACGCTGTTCGCCACCGGCGCCGACGGGACCGTGGTGACCCGCGGCCCGCAGGGCGGCTGGACGTCGCTGGGCGCGCCCGACGGCCCCGCGCTGTACGGCCGTCCCTCCGCGGTCACCGACGCGCACGGCCGCACGCATCTGGCCGTGCGCGCCGCGGACGACGCGGTGTGGACCCGGGTCCAGGACGCCTCCGGGGCCTGGTCCGCGTGGTCGTCGCTGGGCGGCACGATCAGTGGCAGCCCGACGCTGGTGGCGACCGGCGGCAGTGTCCAACTCCTGGCCCGCGCCGGGGACTACACCCTGTGGCAGCGCACCTACGACGCGGCCGCCGGGACCTGGGGCGACTGGTTCCCCGACCGCGCGTTCGCGAGCAACGCCTTCGACGGCGCCCTGGGTGCCACCGCGGGGCCCGGCGGCACGGTGCTGACCGTGGCCCGCGGCGTCGGCGGCGCGGTCCGCCAGAGCTCCTTCTGAGCCAGGGCACGTCCTGCCCTTCCTCGTCCCCACCTCCCAGGGCCCTCGCCCGGGGGAAACGGCGGAGCGTCGTCACGAGCGTTACTAAATAAATTACGAATTAATCTTGACGACGCTCCGCAGCCACGACAGTCTGTAGCAGCCGAAAGGGAGTCCCATGAACACCGTGAACACCTCACCGACCAGCCGCCGCCACTTCCTGGCCGGCGCCGGCGCCGTGGGCGCCACCGCCCTGATGAGCGGCTGCGTCACCTCCAGCTCGACCGGCAGCAGCAGCCAGTCGAGCAGCGGCACGGTGAGCCTGCAGTCGAACCTGTCGTCACCGCAGGCCAAGTCCGCGATGCAGGACCTGATCGCCGCCTACGACAAGCGCGGCGGCGCCAAGGCGTCGCTCAACACCGTCGCCTCCGAGACGTTCCGCACCCAGCTGCCGACCTACCTGACCTCCGCCAACCCGCCGGACCTGCTGACCTGGTACCCGGGCTCGGTCGCCGACGGGTACGCCAGGAAGGACCTGCTGCTCGACGTCAGCGACATCTGGCAGACCGGCGAACTGGCCGGCTACAGCGACGCGTTGAAGAAGCTGTGCACCGACTCGGCGGGCGCGAAGGTGTTCGTGCCTTCCAGCTACTACTGGTGGGGGGTCTTCTACAAGAAGTCCAACTTCGCCAAGTGGGGCGTCCAGGAGCCCAAGACCTGGGACGAGTTCGTCGCGCTGTGCAAGCAGCTCAAGGCCAAGGGCGTCACCCCGATCGGGCTGGGCGCCGGCGGCGGCACCGCCTGGGTCGCCTCGGCCTGGTTCGACTACCTCGACATCCGCATCAACGGCGCCACGTACCACCGTGAACTGCTCGCCGGGAAGCACAGCTTCACCGACCCGCAGGT
The DNA here is from genome assembly GCA_009783685.1 of Actinomycetes bacterium. GTDB lineage: Bacteria > Actinomycetota > Actinomycetes > Streptomycetales > Streptomycetaceae > Actinacidiphila. The sequence continues at coordinate 1,902 of WRCZ01000412.1, read as the reverse complement.
GCACAAGGTCTTCGACAAGTGGGCCGAGGTGCTGCCGTACTTCGACCCCAACGGCACCGCGCTGGCCTTCCAGGACGCCACCACCGCGATGCTCAACAACCGCACCGGCATGATGCTCATCGGCACCTTCTTCGCCGACGCCGCGCCCAAGGACCAGCTGGACGACATCGACTTCTTCCAGTTCCCGATCATCGACCCCGAGGTCCCGGTCGCCGAGGAGGGCCCGACCGACGGCTACTTCGCCAGCGCCCGCACCCGCCACAAGGCCCAGGTCAAGGACCTGATGAGCTACCTGGCGACGGCCGAGGCGCAGGAGATCTACCTCAAGGGCTCGTCCGGCACCTCGCTGCCGACCAACCCCAAGGCCAAGGACGCCGGCACCCCGCTGGTGAAGAAGGGCCGCGCGCTGATCGAGAGCGCCGCCGACGTCACGCAGTTCTTCAACCGCGACTCCAGCGACGCCCTGCAGCCCACCGCCGACACCGCGCTGACGAAGTTCCTGGCCAAGCCCAAGGAGGTCACCTCCATCCTCACCGCGTGGCAGCGCGACGCGCAGAAGATCTGGAGCCAGTGACATGGCGGTACTGACCGCGGGCACCCGCGCGCGCCGCCGGCGCGGTCGCGCCACCCGGATGCCACCGGTGGTCCTGGCGTTCGTGCTGGTCCCGCTGCTCGCCGAGGGCTTCTGGGTGTTCTGGCCGGCCATGCAGGGCTTCTACCTCTCCCTCACCAAGTGGGACGGCGTCTCCCCGCCGCAGTTCGTCGGCCTCGGCAACTACCGCGAGATGCTGCACGACCAGGTCTTCCACACCGCGGTGCTGGACACCGTGCTGTGGCTGGCCCTGTTCGGCGGGCTGTCGGCGGTGCTCGGCCTCGGCGCGGCCCTGCTGCTCCAGCAGGAGCGGCGCGGCGTGGGCTTCTACCGGGCCGCGCTGTTCCTGCCGGTGGTCTTCTCGCTGACGGCCACCGCCCTGGTGTGGCAGGCGATGTACCAGCCCGACGGGCTGATCGACAGGACGCTCTCCGGGATCGGCCTGGGCAGCCTCACCCACCCGTGGCTCGCCGACCAGGACACCGCCCTGTACGCGGTGATCGTGCCCGCCCTGTGGCGGCAGATCGGCTACGTGATGGTGCTGTACCTGGCCGGGCTCAAGGGCATCGACCCGGCGCTCTACGAGGCTGCCAAGGTCGACGGCGCCACCCGCTGGCAGCAGTTCCGGCACATCACCCTGCCGCAGCTGAGCAGCGTCAACGCGGTCGTGCTGTCGGTCATCGTGATCGACAGCCTGCGCTCCTTCGACGTGGTCTGGGCGCTGACCCGCGGCGGCCCGTACCACTCCTCCGAACTCCTGAGCACCTACATGTACTCCACCGCGTTCCAGTCCCTGCGGCTCGGCTACGGCTCGGCGCTCGCCGTCGTCATCTTCCTGCTGGCCTTCGGCGTCATCGCCACCTACCTGGTGCGCGCGTTCCGGGAGGCCGACTGATGACCGCCACCCCGTCCCTCGCACCCGCGGAGAGCGCCCGGGACACCGGCGCGCCCGCCGCCCGCCGTGCCCGCCGGATCACCCGGCGGATGTGGGGCACCGCGGCCTTCCACACCGGCGCCGGACTGCTGTCCCTGCTGTGGCTGGTGCCGATCGCCGTCGTCCTGGTCACCGCCGCCCGCTCCTTCGACGACATCGCCGCCAACGGGCTGGGCAGCCTGCCGCACTCCTTCACCCTCGGCGGCTTCCGCCAGGCATGGGTCGACGGGGGACAGCAGCAGGCGCTGATCAACAGCCTGATCGTGTCCGTCCCCACCGTGCTGCTGTCGCTGCTGCTCGCCTCGATGGCCGCCTTCGCGCTCAGCCGCTACGACGTGCCGCTGCGCCGCGCGCTGCTGCTGCTGATGCTCAGCGG
>WRCZ01000411.1 GCA_009783685.1 Actinomycetes bacterium | reverse complement strand
CGCCGGGCCGTCCGACGCGCCGGAGCCCGGCGTCACCGGGGAGTGCCCGGGGCTGTGCCCGCCGCCCGGGTTCGGCTGCGCCGGCCGGGTGCCCTGGCGGCCGGGGGAGTGCGGACGGCTGGTCGCCGTCCCCGCGGTCCCCGAACCGATCGCCGGAGGGCTGCCGCCGCCGTCGCCGGCCGGCGACACCACGCTCTGCCCGGGGGTTGTGGTGCCGGTGACCGCGCCCACCGCGAGACCGCCCAGGCCGACGGCCCCGGCGACCGCGGCGGCCACCGCCGTCACCCGCATCCACGGCGCCGGCGGGCGGTCCCGCGCCGGCGGGTGCTCGTGCCGCCCCACGTCGGCGTCCGCCTCCGGAGCGGCCATCGCCCGCTCCACGCGGGCCAGCATGCGTTCCCGGTCGGGCCGGTGCGCGACGGCCGCCTCCCGCAACCGCTCCGGCAGTTCGGCCATCACACTCCCCGTCCCGTCCGCGTACCGGCACGCGCCGGCTGGGCGGGCGCCCCCAGGATCCGTGCCGCGCCGGGATCCTGTGCCCCCGCGCGCGGTACCGCCGGAACCGTATCGGGCTCGGCCGTCCGCGGCGCCAGCAGGCGCTCCAACTCGGCCACGCCGCGCGAGGTCTGGCTCTTCACGGTGCCCACCGAGATGCCCAGCGCCGCCGCGGTGTCGCGCTCGGACAGGTCGAAGGCGTGCCGCAGCACCACGCACGCGCGCTTGCGGAACGGCAGCCGCTGGAGCGCCTCGCGCAGGTCCAGCACCGCCGGCACGTCCGGGTCGTCGACGTGCTCGCTGCGATGGGACCAGAACAGCGCGATCCGCCGGCGCTCGCGGACCGCGCTGCGGATGCGCGAGCGGGCCAGGTTGGCCACCACGCCGCGGGCGTAGGCGACCGGGTTCTCGGCGCCCCGCACCCGGTCCCAGTGCCGCCACAGCGCCACCAGGGCGTCGGCCGCGAGATCGTCCGCCGCGTCCGCCTCGCCGGTCAACAGATGGGCGAGGCGGGCGAGTTCGGCATAGTGACGTTCGAAGAACGCGTGGAACGCCGCCGTTTCGTCGTCGCCGACTGTGCCCACGGTCACCTCTTCCTGCCCGGACCTCCCCGCCATGGCGCGGCGTGAGCGTAGCAGCGGGGAAACGGCCTGGGCAGAGGTCGGGAATCAGCGAATTCCCTGAGGTGGCGGTGGTGTTGCGCGGCCGCCGACCCGCGCGGTCACCGTCCGCGTCAGGCCGGGGTCCGCACGCAGCGCTCGACCCGGGTGACCATCGGGAAGTCGAACGACCCGGCCGCGGTGTCCGGCCGCGAGGCCAGGAACTCCCGTACCCGGCCGAGGACTTCGTCGCGTTCGGCGGGCTCCAGCACCAGGATCGACGAGTGGGTGGCCACGTTCGCGACCAGCGACTCGGCGGTGCGCCGCTGGAAGTGCGGGACGTGCGTGCTCTCCACCGGTGAGAACGCGGCGTGCGCGGTGATGCCGTGCGTCGTCGGCCACTCCACGAACGACACCCGGCTGCGGGAGATCCGGCCCAGCTCGGCGATCCACCCCACCCGGTCGTCGTCGCTGTTCCACAGCGCCGCCACCACACCGCCGGGCCGCAGCACCCGGGCGATCTCCGGCAGCGCCTTCTCCTGGTCGAACCAGTGGAACGCCTGGCCGACGAGCACCGCGTCGACCGAGGCGTCGGGCAGCGGGATGTCCTCGGCGCCCCCGGACAGCGCCCGCGCCTCCGGCACCCGCCCCCGCAGCTCGGCGAGCATCGACGGATCGGGCTCCACCGCCGTCACGCGGTGGCCGAGCCCGGTCAGCACCGCGGTCAGCTTGCCGGTGCCGGCGCCCAGGTCGAGGATGTCCAGAGCCGCGTCGGAGGCGGTGTCCGGCCGGTCCAGGACCGGTGCGAGCGCCCAGTTCACCCCGTCGCGCGGGTAGTCGGGCCGGTGCTCGGCGTAGGCGGCGGCCTCGGCGCCGAAGGACGAGGCGCGCTGGGCGTGCAGAGCGGGATCGTGGGGCTGCTGGTCTGGGGTGCGCGGCGCGGGACCGCGGTCGGTGGCCATGCCACCGACCCTACGCACCGGGTGCGGCTACAGGCGGCGGGTGGCCAGAAGGAGCCGGTCCCGGGCGTCGAAGAGGGTGTCCTTGATCATCTGCTCGTGCCCCGGGGTGAGCCGGGCGACCGGCACCGAGCAGCTCACCGCGTCCCGCGCGGGCGTCCGGTACGGGATCGCGATGCCGAAGCAGCGCAGGCCCAGGGTGTTCTCCTCGCGGTCCACCGCGTACCCCTGCTCGCGGATCTGGGCCAGCTCCTCGATGAGCTTCTCGCGGTCGGTGTGGGTGTGCTCGGTGAGCGGCTCCAGCGTCTCCGGCAGCATCTTGCGCACCTGCTCGTCGGTGTAGGTGGCCAGCAGCGCCTTGCCCAGCGAGGTGGAGTGGGCCGGCAGCCGGCGGCCGACCCGGGTGAACGGCCGCAGGTAGTGCTGCGACTGCCGGGTGGCCAGGTACACCACGTTGGTGCCGTCCAGCCGCGCCAGGTGGATGGTCTCGCTGGTGTCGTCGGACAGCCGGTCCAGCGTCGGCCGGGCGGCGGCCACCACCTCGTCGCCGTCGATGTACGACGTGCCGACGAGCAGCGCGCGCACCCCGATGCCGTACCGCGTGCCGGTGGCGTCGGTCTCGATCCAGCCCAGCTCCACCAGGGTGCGCAGCAGCATGTACAGGCTGGACTTGGGATACCCCACGGACTCCTGCACGGCGGCCAGGCTGTGCATGCCGGGGCTGTTCGCGAAGAACTCCAGCAGTTCCACCGTGCGGACCGCGGACTTGACCTGGGAACCCGCTCCCTCGGCAGCAGCCATCGCGTCAGACCCCTCTTGTTCGCCCGGGAGGCGCGGACGTAGGCTCCCGGGATAGGTTCACATGTGAAGACGTCGTTCAGTATAGAAAACAGTACAGAAAACCGCGGGCCGTGTGGGTGCGGTACGGCGGACGCGTCGGCAGCAGCAACGCACGGCGGTGCAGCGTCCGCAGCGGGCCACGGTCACCCCCGGTCGGTCACCCCGACCGTACCGTCACGGGTCGCAGGCGTGGACAGATGGAGGTAATTCCGGTGGCAGTACCAGTCTGGAGCGTCGACCCCCGAACCGGGAAGCCGCGGGCCGGCGACGGTCCCGTCGCCACCGAGGCCACCCCGGAACAGGTGGACGCCGCGGTGCGGGCGGCCGCGGCCGCCCTGCCCGCGCTCGCCGACCGCGCCGCGCGCGCCCGGCTGCTGCGCGGCGCCGCCGCGCTCCTGGAGGACTCGGCCGGCGCGATCATCGCCGCCGCCGACGCCGAGACCGCCCTCGGCACGCCCCGCCTCACCGGCGAACTGGCCCGCACCGCCTTCCAGTTGCGGACCTTCGCCGACGTCGTGGGGGAGGGCGCGTTCCTCGACGTCATCATCGACCACCCGGACCCGCAGGCGGTGCCCATCCCGCGGCCCGACCTGCGGCGCTACAAGATCCCGCTGGGCGTCGTCGCCGTCTACGCCGCCAGCAACTTCCCGCTCGCCTTCTCCGTGCCCGGCGGCGACACCGCCAGCGCGCTGGCCGCCGGCTGCCCGGTCGTCGTCAAGGCGCACCCCGACCACCCGGCCACCTCCGAGCTGTGCGCGGACGTGCTGCGGCGGGCCGCCGTCGACGCGGGACTGCCCGCCGACACCGTGGTGCTGTTGCACGGCTTCCAGGCGGGCGTCGACCTGGTGCGCCACCCGCTGGTCGCCGCGGCCGGCTTCACCGGATCGATCCCCGGCGGGCGGGCGCTGTTCGACGCGGCCGCCGCCCGGCCCCGGCCGATTCCCTTCCACGGCGAGCTGGGCAGCCTCAACCCGGTCGTCGTCACCGAGGCGGCGGCCGCGGAACGGGCCGAGCAGATCGGCACCGGGCTGGCCGGCTCCTTCACCCTGGGCACCGGGCAGTTCTGCACCAAGCCGGGCCTGGTCCTGGCGCCCGCCGGCGACGGCGGCGACCAGCTCGTGGCCGCGCTGACCGGCGCCGCCCGCCAGGCCGCCGCCGGGGTGCTGCTCGACGCGCGGATGCGGGAGAACTTCCTCAAGGGCGCCGCCGCCCGCGTGGCCCTGCCCGGAGTCACCGCGCCCGTCACGCCGGGGGCGGGCGAGGACGCGCAGGACGCCGGGGGCGGCGACGGTGCGGGGCAGGCGGTGCGCGCCGGGTACGTCGTCGTCGACGCGGCCGACCTCACCGAGCAGGGGGCCTACGACCTGCTGCTGGAGGAGTGCTTCGGGCCGTTCACGGTGATCGTGCGGTACGCGGACGCCGCCGCGCTCGACGCGGTGCTGGACCGGCTGCCCGGCAACCTCACGGCGACCGCCCACCTCGGCGCGGCGGAGGCGGGCGAGGACGGCGGCCCGGCCGCGGACCTGCTGCGCCGGCTGACCGCGCTGGCCGGCCGGGTCCTGGTCAACGGCTGGCCCACCGGCGTCGCCGTGACCGGCGCGCAGCACCACGGCGGCCCCTACCCGGCCACCACCTCGACGTCCACCTCGGTGGGCGCCACCGCCATCGAGCGCTGGCTGCGGCCGGTCGCCTACCAGGACACCCCGCCCGCGCTCCTCCCGCCCGAGCTGCGCGACGGCAACCCGCTCGGCCTGCCGCGCCGCGTGGACGGCGTCAAGGAGTAGCGCGCGGCGGCCGCGCAGGCGGCCGAGGGGGACCGGGACGTGGCCGCGCTCCACGTCCCGGACCGCGGCCAGCAGCGCGGCGGTCGTTCCCGCGGCACGTTCCTCGGACGGGCCGCGCGGACGCAGGCGGTCCACCTGGACCCGCACCCCGTCGTGCTGCTCCGGCAGGTTGGGGCACGCGGTGCACCCGGGAACCTCCGGCGGGGGTCACCCTGGCGGGCCTCGCTGTGGCTGCTCCCGTGTCACGTGTCAGGCGGCGTGGCCTCCGCCCGTCCCGGGCCATGCCGCGCGCTGCACGAGGTCGAGGACGAGGGCGGCGATGTTCCAGGCGTCGTCCACGCCGCGGTGGTGGCGCCCCTCCAGCGGCAGCCCGGCGATCTCCAGCGCCTGCTTCATCCCGGGCCGCTTGCGCAGCCCGTACGCGGTGGTGAACACGGCCTTCGCGTTGGTGTGCGTGCGCTCGGCCGGGAAGCCGAAGGGGTAGGCCACGTTCTCGGCCCGGCACTGCCGGGTGAACTGATGGCGGTCGTAGTCGCCCCAGCTCGCCCACGGGCGCCGCGCGGACCCGTGCTCCTCGGCCAGGATCCGGCACGCCTCGGAGAACGGTACGCCGTCGTCCACCTCGGCCTGGGTCAGGCCGGTCAGTTCCGTGCAGAAGGCGCTGAGCGCTGAGCGGGCGGGGCGGACGAGGATCGCGTGCCGGCCCAGCCGGCGGCCTGACGCCAGGTCGACGGGCGTCAGGCCGATTTCGATGATCTCGCTCACCGAGCCGGCGGGCGGCTGCCCGTCCCAGCATGTCGCTTCCACGTCAATGACGTTCACGATGTCGCGGTCCTGGCTCATTCGTTGACCCTATGCACACGGGGTGGGGCCGGCCCCTGAATTTCCGCTGCCGCTCGGGTAGTTGGGTTCTCCGCGCTCAGCCACCGCGGCCCTGCGGAATCCGGGGTGCCCCCGGGTGTGCTTTGCCTTCGTCCCGCCTGGTCGCGTAGTTCCCCGCGCCCCTTCGGCTTCGGGGGTGCCCCTGGCGTGCTTTGCCGTCGAACGGCGTCGTCGTGGTTGTTCGCGCAGTTCCCCGCGCCCCTTCGGTATCGGGGGTGCCCCTGGGGGTGCTTTGCCGTCGAACGGCTTCTTTTGGGTTGTTCGCGCAGTTCCTCGCGCCCCTGGCGGTGCATGTTCGGTGGGTGGGGTCGGGGCCGCCACGGGAGTATCTCCTCGGAACTGTGCGTGCGG